>JAAYFL010000038.1 GCA_012728235.1 Synergistaceae bacterium | reverse complement strand
GCATTACCGGCTTTAACTATGTTTTATTAAAAGTGTTCGTTATTTTCTCGTTTTATATTGTTCTCTTTGAGTCTTTTCTCTTGGGGGAACCAGCGAAGATAGGAGTGACCACGACTCGCCTGTCCGGATTTTCTCCGACAGAATATGTTTCTATTTCCTTGTTGTCCCTTAAAGCTATATGCACAAGCCTGCGCTCCCAACTTGACATTGGCTCCAGGCTAACAGAGGTCCTTTTGCGAATGGCCTCACGTGCCACTGATTCTGCAAGCCGTGCCAAAGTTTGCTCTCGTTTGTCCCTGTACCCTCCGCAGTCAAGACGTACTCGTCTTGCTGACATATCAAAATGACAAATAAGATTAGTGAGATATTCTAAGGCTTTAAGAGTTTCTCCATATCTTCCTATCACAACTCCCGCATCTTCCCCTATCAAATTTATCATGCCATCATCTGTGAGTTCTGGGACAAGATCCAAGTCCATTCTTTCCAGAATGTCGTTTAGTAAGTGACATGATTTTATATAAGAAAGCGGAGCAAATGGACGGACTTCAACTCTCAAGTTAGCCCCTAAGAGACCGAAAAATTTTTTATCTTCCGTTAAAATGGAAGCCTCTATATCTTCCGGTTCGATACCCCACATTTCCGCTCCTCTCTCACATGCCTCTTCAACAGAGTTACATTCGAGAACTGCACTGTCTATTTCAGGTATCGGTGCTTGTTGATCTCTTTCACGAATCATGTTTAATCTTCCTCTTCTTCATCGTCTTCGTCGTCTTCGTATTCATATTCGTCTTCATCCTCATCTTCTTCATCATCCTCATAAACATCGCTGTTTTGAAGGGGTTTGTTTTTGTGAAGATTCGGTTTTATTTCCATTTCTTCTTTTGCTTTTTTCATTACAAAATACTGCTGTACTACTCCGACTAACGACGAGAGCCCCCAATATAGCATTACTCCTCCGGGCATGGATAAACATATAAAGCCCATAAAAAACGGCATGACCGTTCCCATTGTTGCCATCTGTGGGTTATCGCCGCTTGAAAGTTTTTGCTGAGCCCAGGTTAAAAATGAAATGGCGAGAAGCAGTATAAGGTTGCCTAAATAATAATTTATATTTACCAGTCCTGCAGGGTTTTTTAAAATGCTCCCAAAGACCGTCAACATTTGATATGAACCATTGGCAGCAGCTTCCGCTCCTACGGCTTGTGCAAGACCTGCTATAGTTGAAGAACCGAGGAGAACGCCTATAAAAGATGTGCCCGCAAAGTCATATGAACGAAGCACGTTGAATAAAAGAATTAATATTGGAAGTTGCACTAAGAGAGGCAAACAGCCTGCTGCAGGGTTTACGTTATTTTCCCTGTAAAGACGCATCATCTCTTCATTTAGTTTTTGTTTATCATTCGCATACTTTTCTTGTATAACTTTTAGTCTAGGCTGTATCTTTTGCATCTGTTGCATACTCAACAATTGTTTGTTGGTGATCGGATAAAGAGCCACCCTTATGATTAATGTTAAAAGAACGATTGCCAAACCGTATGAATGTGTAATTTGATAAAAAAACTCAAGAATCATGTGAAGAAGTTGACTTGCGCTACTCCAAATTGCACCCACCATATACACCTAACCTTTCGAAGTTCTATCTAATATTCTACTTAACCGATAACCTAATCCAAAACAAAGCTTATCTGGTACCGGATCATAGCCACCTTTACTCCAGGGACCACAACGACAAAACCTGGATATACCAAGAACTATTCCGTCAATAAATCCATGCTTATCCACAGCCTCTAAAACATACTGTGAGCAGCTGGGGTAAAACCTACACTTACCTCCACCTAAAAGTGGAGATAGCGTAAGCTGATAAAGTTTAATCAAAAAAGCAACAATTTTTTTCATTTTTTTGTTTGCTATCGACATCCCAATTTATGCCGGGCCAATCTTCCTTCATTAAATTTCTTTTTTTTAAGACTGTGGAGATGTCAATATAAATATCTTTTGCAGAGGCATCTAAGGCCTTTTCTCTCAGTGAGCCCACTATCCAAACTCCATCCTTAATCCACGGAAGAAGCCTTCTAAAGGATTCTCTTAGAATTCTACGTCCTCGTGATCTTTGCGGCGCATTAGCCATCTTCTTTCCCACAGCAACCCCGATCATTTTTGATTCCAGAGGCTGCTCAAGAAAGAATAACCGCACCAGTTCGCCTGTTTCACGACGTCCGGTGCGGAATACGATGTCAAACTGCCACCCGCTTTTTAACCGATTGGCGGATGAAAAACCAAATTTCACAACTATTTAGACGGCGAGACCTGCTCTTCCCTTGCGACGGCGATTTCTTAAGATACGACGTCCACTTGGGGAGGCAGAGCGCACCAAAAAGCCCATTGAACGTTTGCGGCTTGTATTATGCGGTTGAAATGTTCTTTTCACAGATTACACCTCCTGTGGTTTATTTCCCTCTATTAGAATATTACCAAATTTATTGCTAATTTGCTAACTAAAGTAATATATCACAGAGTACACCATGGGGCAAGGTAATTCTTAATAAGTGTTACTAAAATCTTATTTATTTTATATTAATTGATAGACAAAACACAAAGAGAACTTGCGGAATTACCCATATATGTGCTAATATACTTTCTGCATTTAAAGAAGGAGGTGACGGCATTGCCAAATAAGAAATCAGCAAAGAAACGAGTTCAGGTTGCAGAGAAGAACCGCATCTACAATCGCTTTTGGAAAACACGCTGCAAAAACGCAGTAAAGAAAGTTCTTGAAGCAGTTGAATTGAAAGATACCGAGCTTGCTACTAAGAAGCTGAACGAAGCTCAGGGTGTACTGGATAAAGCGGTAGTAAAGGGCGTCGTCCACCGAAATACAGCAGCACGTCGTAAGGCAAATATGGCTGAAAAAGTAAAAAGTCTTTCTTTATAATTAAGCGGATTTACTTTACGATTTCTCAACCTATTTATTCTGACAAAATTATTGCGGAGCTAATGCTCCGCTTTTGTTGTTGTTGTTTTTATTTTTTATTTATTTTCCAAAAGAGATATTACTAAACTTTCAAGAGAGTTCCAACCTGCACCTATTCCACTTTTTTCTTCCATATTCAATCTTATTAATCCCATTACAAACTCGGTTATATTTTTTTTACCATATCTTTTGGATGCCTCTCTTGCTTTTCGCCACGCATAATTTCTAGCTTCTAAAACATTTGCAAACATATCTTCTTTCCCTGGGTTACAAGCTGCATACCAAGCAAGGCGCATTCTATTGTGAAGTGCCGATAGTAAAGGGAAGAGATCTCCTTTTTTTGATATGCTGTGCAAACTTTTTAGAGAAGATAGAGTATCTCCTTCGCAAATGCCATCTAATAGTTTTAAAAGATTTCTGTTTCCGTCATCAAAACAGAGGAGTTCTACATCTTCGGAGGTAACTTCTCCCTGTTTTTTGAGCATGGAAAGACTAAGTAGCTGCCTCTTTATTTCTTCAGTGTCCTCTATCATCTCCACAATCAGTGAAATGGCATCTCTGGTCATGCTTATATTCATCTCTTTCACAAGCCTCGATAACCATATCTGTCGTTCGTTGGGCCAGCGAGGAATTTCCATCGCCTTTATGACAGGAATTTTTTTTAGAATTTCTTTTGGAATGAGTTTTGTTGGAAGGGAATCATACACCAGAATGATAACTACAGAAGAATTATCCTCTATCAAGGAGGAAAGTTTTTCGGGCATGGCTCCCATAAGTTCAGCAGAATCAACCACGACTAATATGTTTTCATCAAATAAACCTACCGACATATTATCTGATAATACAGTTGCCCATTCACCACCCTCTTGCCTAGATCTGAGAACATATCCCTTTTTCTCAAAATCAGAGACGGTCTCTTGAAGGAGGTTACGTTGAGTTGTTCCTGAGGCAACCAGTAGGCGAAGTTCAGGCATTAAGTTTTCACCACTACATTTACTAGCCTTCCGGGAACAGTGATTACTTTTACCACAGTCGACCCTTCTAAGCGTTTCTTTGTCTCATCGCGCGACATAACTTCTTTTTCCAATTCTTCCTTTGAAAGATTTGGCAGAACTTTATATTGTTCTCGGACTTTTCCATTTATTTGTAGCACGATGTTTACAAAATCTTCTACCAGAGCACTTTCATCTACAGACAGCCACTTGCTTGTTGATAAAAATGTATCATTGCCTATGAGGTGCCACAACTCTTCTGTAATATGTGGAGCAAAAGGAGATAGGCAGGATAACAAGGTTTCTACGCCCTCTCTCATAAGAGCGGAATCTTGATTGCTTTTAGGCTCAAATGCAGAAAGAGCGTTTGTCAGTTCCATGAGTCGTGCAACTGCAGTATTAAACTGATATTCACGACTGACATCCTGTGTAACTCTAGAAAGAGTGCTGTGAATAATTCTTTTTATTGCACGAGACTCAGAGCCGTCTATATCAGCCATGTTTATTTTATCTCTTGAAGCTGCCTTCAATGTTTCAAGATTATTTTCAACGAGCCTGTAAACTCTACACAAAAATCTATAGGCACCCTCAACTCCCTGCTCGGACCAATCAAGATCTTTCTCAGGTGGTGATGCGAAAAGAATAAACAATCTGGCCGTATCCGCACCATATTTGTTAATTATTTCATCCGGGTCAACAACGTTGCCTATGGATTTCGACATTTTTGTCCCGTCTTTTATCACCATTCCTTGAGTCAGGAGGCGATTAAAAGGCTCTCTCATGTCTTTAGGGAGGAAACCTAAATCGGAACAGACCTTTGTGAAAAATCTTGCGTAAATAAGGTGCAAGCACGCGTGCTCAACACCGCCTATATACTGATCCACGGTCATCCAGTAGGAAGCGTCTTCTTTCTCGAACGGTACATCCGTGCTCCAAGGAGAAGTATAGCGTTCAAAATACCAAGAGGAACAGAAAAAGGTATCCATTGTATCTGTTTCGCGACGAGCTGCACCTCCGCAAGATGGACAGGTAGTGTTTATCCAATCTTCTCTTTGTTCTAATGGATTACCCCCATTGGGAGGCATCTCTATATCTAACGGCAACTCTACAGGCAGCTGATCTTCCGGCACCGGTACGACTCCGCATTTATCACAGTAAACCATTGGTATGGGCGTTCCCCAGTAACGCTGTCTGGAGATTAGCCAATCACGAAGGCGAAACTGGACTTCAACTTTCCCTAGCTTATTCTCTTCAAACCATAATCCCATTTTTTCTATCGCAACTGACGTGTCTAGTCCGTCGAACTGTCCTGAATTACAAACTACTCCGTCGGCTTCCGTTGATTCTGTCATTTTTTCTCCATCCAAAGGAGGTGCATCTATGGGGCGTACAACAGGAATAACTTGCATTCCATACTTTCTTGCAAATTCAAAATCTCGCTGGTCATGAGCAGGAACGCCCATGATGGCACCTGTTCCATAATCCATCAAGATGTAGTCTGCTATCCAAATGGGCACCTTATTGCCATTCACAGGGTTTATAGCGAAAAATCCAGTGTTTAGGCCCTCTTTATCTGTGCCAACAGCAGTTCTTTCTATTGTGCTGCGAGAAGTTATTTTATTTGCAAAGGCACGTATTTCTTCTCCTTTTTCCCCTCCAAGTTTTTTTGCAAACTCTTCGACAAAAGGATGTTCTGCTGCTATTGCAACAAAACTTATTCCATAAACTGTGTCAATACGCGTTGTAAAAGCTTCTATTTTCAAATCTGTCTCTGCCACGTCCATACTAAAGTGGACTCCCTCGGAGCGGCCGATCCAATTGCGCTGTATCGTGACAACTCTTTCCGGCCAATCTTTCAAATCGTCCAAACAGTCTACTAATTCCTGAGCGTAGTCTGTTATGCGAATGAACCACTGGTCAAGATTTCTTTTTGTAACAACTGACGAACAGCGCCAGCAAACGCCATCGCCAACAACCTGTTCGTTTGCGAGTACTGTTTTGCACTCTTCGCACCAGTTGACTGGGGCATGTTTTCTATATACGAGTCCTGCTTTATAAAATTGAAGAAAAAGCCACTGATTCCACTTATAGTAGTTTACGTTACACGTTTCAATGCGACGGCGCCAGTCATAGCTAAATCCAGCCCGTTTTAACTGATTAGTCATATGTTCTATGTTTTTCCAAGTCCACTCGGAGGGTGCCGTTTTATTCTTGATAGCAGCATTTTCTGCAGGCATTCCAAAGGAATCAAATCCCATGGGATAAAGAACGTTATAGCCTTGCATTCTTTTGAAACGTGCAAGCAAGTCTCCTATAGAGTAATTGCGCATGTGTCCCATATGAAGAACTCCACTTGGATAAGGGAACATTTCCAAACAGTAATATTTTTCTTTGCTACTATCTTTTTCTACCTCGAAAATTTTTGAATCAGACCATTTTTTCTGCCATTTTGGCTCTATCTCTTCAAATTTATATGGCATTAATATCTCCTCCGCTTTTCAATAAAACCTTAAGTCGTAATATTCTGTACAACATAGCATTATATACTCCAGCCACATCTTGGACAAGAGAGAGAGATTTCCGCAATGTCATTACGAACGAATTAAATCCGTATAAAACGCAGTTATCTTATGCTTTAAAACAAGAATTTCTCATGATATGATAATACCGCATAAAACATAAGTAAAATATTTTGGAGGTTGATAGAAATGATTGATTTGACAAAAGAAAATTGCGATGCTGAAGTACGCGAGGAAAAAAATCTTCCGGTTGTTATTGATTTCTGGGGTCCTCAGTGCGGTCCCTGTATGGCGCTAAAACCTCTTTATGAAGAAATGGAAAAAGAATTCGGAGATAAGGTAAAGTTTACCGCAGTCGATTGCTCCACCAATAAAAGAGTGGCTATGTCGTTTCGCGTAATGGGCCTCCCTACTTTCCTCTTTTTCAAAGATGGAGTTGAAGTAAAACGCCTAATGAACCAAGATTGCACTGCTGAAGCAATAAAAACAGAAATCCAAAACCTTATTGCATAAGTTTCATAGATATAATTAAAACATAAAAATAAATATAGGAGGTGAGAAGAATGGGAAAGTTATCGAATAAAAAGCTTCTTCTTCTGGGAGAACGGGACGGCGTTCCTGGACCTTCGATGGAAGCCTGCCTAAAAGACACGGCAGCTGAAGTAGTGTTTTCAGCAACTGAATGTTTTGTTTGAACCGCGGCAGGAGCAATGGATCTGCAAAATCAGCAGCGCGTGAAAGATGCAGCTGAAAAATACGGAGCCGAAAACTGCGTTGTGATATTAGGTTCTTCAGACGCAGAAGGCGCAGAAATATACGCTGAAACAGTTACAATCGGCGATCCGACGTTTGCAGGCCCCCTTGCAGGAGTCTCGTTGGGACTCCCCGTTTACCATATTTTTGATGAAGCTATTCGAACTGAGTGCAACCCAGAAGAGTGGGAAAATCACATCTCAATGATGGAGATGGTGCTCGAACCGGAAGAACTAGCAGCAGCTGTTAAGAATATAAGAGAACAACACTCAAAAGAATCTTTATAAAACTCAATGAAACAGGTCGACTTTAATCTAAGTCGACCTGTTTCATTGATATAAAATTTTATTTTTCGTTTACATAACCAGTTCCAGAAACCGTAACCTGTCTTTTATACTTTGACGGGTCAGACAAAGATCTGATTGAGAAGGTCACAGCAGGAGACAATGTCTGCCATTTTGAGTCATACACGAACTCATAGGCCTGAGTTTCATTTCTTATATATGCTTTATCCGTCTTATATGAGACAGACTTAGTTGCACTAGGCCCAGTCTGCCACAATAATGTTAATTGAGAGTTGTAAGGACACCACTCAGATAAATATATTTTAAAATTTACTTCTTCTAATTTAGCCTCTGTCATTCTCTCTGAAAGCCATGTGGCCAGCTCCGCTGATTCTTGTTTTACAATTTTACTTTCATCATGACTTTGGTTAAAAGTTAGGCTAACCATAGCAAAAAGAGATAAAATTATTGTTAAAACAGCTATCATCTCTACTAAAGAAAAACCGAAAAAGCTCTTTTTTCTCTTTATATAACTACTCTTGTACCTCTGAATTGTGTGAGCTAATCCAAATATAAAATGGATGTAGTTTTTTGTACAGACGTCCCTCTTTATTTGTACACCCATGTTTGGTCCATCCTTCCGCGATGAGTTTGTAGTCTGAAGCACGCAATATTCTATATTCGAATGTAACTGTGTGAGGCTTTATTTCTGACACGCGGCACCAAAGCTGTACCTCATCGTCATAAAGAGCGGGATGTTTGTATCTACAGTGAGATTCCACTACAGGAAGAAATAACCCATCCTCTTCCCATTTAGTGTAGGGTGTGCCCCAAAGTCGACAAAGTTCTGTACGTGCTATTTCAAACCAACAGAAATAGTTGGCGTTATAAACTATTCCCATCCTGTCCGTTTCAGCGTAACGCACTCTTATTGTTTTGGTTAATTTATATTCTTTCTTCATATAAGTTCCTCCGAATAAAAATTTAAAGCCAATTTATATTCATTTCTTTGCGGGGAGCAAACTGTCGCGTGGGTAGATTTTTGGGAAACCCTAGCAGTTGCGCTCCGCAAATGTGCTCATCGTCGCTTATGCCTAAAAACTTTCTAAGGTTTGGATTATTTCTTATTGCGGTCGTAAGAAACCCACCCCAACAAGCACCAACACCAAATGCATGCGTTGCTAGTTCAAGATATGTAAGAGCTATGGTGCCGTCTTCAGGCCATTTATAATCGGACTTGACCACAGCTATCGCTATGTGAGGAGCTCCTCGTAAAATACCATCTATCCCTTCATCTGCCTTGGCCTTCATATTCTTTGCGATGAAGGTTAATGGGCTCTGCGGCTGATTTTCAAGAAAAGTACACATCCAGGCAAGAACCATCTTCGCGACTTCTTCTGTTTTTTGGGGATCATCAGAAATTATCCAACGTACCGGCTGTTTATTGGAAGCAGTAGGAGCTTGATTGACAACTTCAAAAATTTCGGCAAAAAGCTCTTTTGAAATTATCTCCTTTTTAAAACGCCTGATACTTCGACGTGATTTAATGAAATTTATGGCCTCTTGTTTGGCCGGCAAAGATAATTCTCTAGCTTTTAACAGTTTGTTTTGATTTATAAAAGAGAGTGTGTTCGCCTCGGTAGGACAGTAAAGAACACAGTGACCGCATTCGATGCATCTTGCTTCATTTGGCGGCAGAATCTCAGGGAATCCTTTTTCATCAAAGCTTATGAGCCAGCTGGGACAAACTTGCACGCATAAAGAACATTTTATGCATAGCTCTTCATTTACTGTAAATAACGACATTGTAAGTCCTCCCGAATTAAATTCTTTTTCGTTTTTAGTATTTTTTAGTGTTAATCATGTATATGTTGAAGTTTTAATAAAGAATAAAGTTTGAATTATCTAGATGTGAGGATAGCTGCAACGAGCATGTTACATTTATCAGCTTAGTCTTCTAATTCATCCTCTAAAAAATCTATTTCGCCCTTCTTTTCTGGCAGTTCTTGAACTTTGTTCAGGCTTTTCTTAATGACTCTCGTTCTTCTTTCCGCTGCTTCAAGCTCTTTCCCTGCTGATTCAATTTTTTCTTTTGTCTTTGCAAGCACTGCTCCAAATTTCCCAAACTCTGTTTTTACTTTGCCTAAAAGCATCCAAACTTCGCTAGAACGCTTCTCAATCGCCAAAGTTCTGAATCCCATCTGCAAGCTATTCAGCAATGCTGTTATTGTAGTCGGGCCTGCAGGAACAACTCTGCACTCGCGAGTAAGAGTGTCACTTAATCCCTCAATGCGCAAAACTTCTGCATAAAGACCCTCTATGGGCAAATATAGAATGGCAAAGTCTGTTGTATAAGGCGGTTCTATGTATTTGTCCCTTATCTTTTTTGCTTCTTCTATTACTTGTTTTTTTAATGCTTTCTGTGAAGCGTCTATGCCGTCTAAATCTCCGGACTCTGATGCCGCTATTAAGCGCTGATAATCCTCTAATGGAAATTTAGAGTCTATAGGAAGCCAGACCGGCTCTTTTCCCTCGTCGCTTCCCGGCAAGGCTATTGCAAATTCAACTCTTTCATTGCTTTTTGGTTTAGTTGCGACATTTTTACGATATTGATCTTCAGTTAATATTTGCTCCAATAGTGAGTTCAACTGCATTTCGCCCCAGGTGCCGCGGACTTTTACGTTTGTGAGAACTTTTTTGAGGTCTCCAACACCGTCTGTCAGAACTTTCATTTCCCCAAGCCCTTTATGAACTTGTTCCAATCTTTCTGAGACAGTCTTAAAGGCTTCGCCTAGTCGTTTTTCTAAAGTGCTGTGCAGCTGTTCATCCACTGTTTTTCTCATTGCTTCCAATTTCTTTTCGTTGTTTTCTTGAAGCTCAGCAAGTTTTTTTTCTACCGTACCTCTCATTGTTTCAAGTTTTTCTTCATTAAGTTTGCTTATGCTTATCAGCTGCTCTGAGAAGGACTTCAAGCTCTCTCTTTGAGAATCTCCTATCTCCTTTATTCTCTTTGCTTGTGCATCTCCAAAAGATGAAATGCTTTTTGATTGCTCTTCTCTACCGGAACGTGCACTATCGGCCTGCTCTTTTCTTATGGTGGATAAATTTAGAGTTATATCTTTCTCCGTATCATCTAATTTTTCTTGAAACAATTCTAGTTTAAAAAGAGTTTCACTTGCAATCTTATCTATGCCTCTGCTGTTTTTGTATAGTAAGATAATTGCGCATATAAAAAAAATGACGGCTAAGGATATCAATATTATTAATACTGTTGGCAAATACATGACATGCACCTCCGTAATTCCTATATTATAGTCGCAGCCTTAAAAAGGCACAAGAATATTCACACGGCGTTACCATATGTAAGCCCTCTAATCATACAATATTTTATATTACTATTTTGTTATATCTTAGCCATTCTTTTAAAAATAATATTTTTCAATACATTATTTTATAAGCAAATATTTTTGTTTTAATCTTTTTAGTAGTATACTCTCTAACATATTTGCTTAATATTTTTTCAAGGAGGTTTTTATCATAACTGTATGTTATTACAATGGGGAATTTATGCCGATCTCCGAATGTGCTATTCCTGTTACGGATATGTCTATTCAACGCGGAGTCGCGGCTTTTGATTCAATTAGAGTGTATGACGGGAGATCCTTTGCCGCAGGAGCTCACCTAAAAAGATTGGAAGAAAGCGCTTTAGGATCTGGAATAGAAATTGGTGATATCTTCACAAAACTTCCGCAAGTCATCAAAGATGGTTTAAAGAGAAATGATGTCCCCAAAAACAGCGTAATCAAAGCCTATGTTACTGGTGGAGATATAAACGATAGGGGGCACTTTCCAAATCCTCGTTTTTTTGTAATTTTTGACAAGCTAAATACGCCAACCGAGGAAGAAAGAAGGAACGGTGTCGCACTCAAACCAAACAGAGCAGGGCGCTCTTTTCCTCTTATTAAAAGCACAAACTATCTTTTCGGACTAATTCCTCTTTCTGAAAGAGATGATACTTTTTTTGAATCCCTTTATATAACCGAAGACGGTGAAATTTCAGAGGCTATGACAAGCAATTTTTTCCTTTGTAAAGAAGGTAAATTTTATACAGCACCAGTTGGTAAAGTATTAAAAGGTGTAACCCGCGATATCGTTCTAACTGTGGCATCAGAGAATGGGATTGAGATTATAGAGAGGTGTCCTCTTGAGAGCGAACTTGCGGAGGCAGATGAAGCTTTTACTTCAAGCTCTATAAAAGAAGTGTTGCCTATTGTCAGAGTGGGGACACATGTGATAGGGAACGGTAAACCAGGCCCGTTGACACTACGGTTACATAAGTTATTTTTAGACAACATTCATCGTTGGCTGGACGACTAAGATAGCAGTTAAATTTTACTTTCTCAAAAATTTAAGGGGGTCGGCAGAAAAAGCCAACCCCCTAATTTATTATAATAAGCTATTTAGTCGTCGTAATTTTTACCGTCGTTGCCACCAGTTTTTGGTGCTTTCCCCGCAGTGTAATCTTTTCTTGAGGCAATTATCTTTCTGTCCGGAGACGCGTTATGGTCTGGGCGACGCGACATTACTTCAGCAACAGCATCTGCACTTCCTGCTGCTCCAAATGCATCAATATACTTCTCCGCCCAATATTGCATCTCATCAACAATTCTATCTATGATTGGCTGAGGCTCATTTAAAATCATTTCATAAAAAGGCAGATTTAGTTTTTTGTAATCTCCGCTCTTCCGACTCATGCCAAGCTCATCTCCGGCAGCGACTATTTTCTCCCAAAGTCCTACAGTGATGCCTCTGTCTGATTCTTTTATATAAGCTCCACCATCTGTGATGGCATTGCCTGTATCGGGGTCCATCTTTACACCGTAGTAAATATTTTGGAATAGAGTGGCAACATTGCCTTTACGTATTCCATATTTTCTGAATGTTGAGCATTTATCAAGAGGAGTCCCCGAGATTCCATGCTGTGCGATAGTAACGCCATACGGCTCAATTGCATCTGCTATTTCTTTGGTTCTCCTGAGGTCTATGCCTTCCATCTGCCCAACTGTCGGATCGTATGTGCCGTGAAGACTTCCGTTAGAAATAGCCAAATAGTCCGGAAATACACCCCATGCGTTTAGACCTCCTATAAAATAAGAGGCTTCTTCCACGGTAGAAAGTTCTCCTGGCCCTTTGATTTCTCCAACTTCAACTTCAAGCCCCAATTCCGAGGGAAGCCAACCCGCAAGCGAACGAGTAGCAACAAAGTTGTCATAGTCTTCTAAATGAGAAGCATCTATAGCCACGGAAGTGAATCCATTCATAAGTATTTTGTTTAGATGCCCAACACCTTTAAGTACGTCTTCTTGATTCTTTATGGCATAGTGATCAACATGAAGTCCAAATACGGCTCCATGGCCCATTTCTTGTGAATACTGAAGTGCATATTCTGGGATATTGTCAAAGTTCGCTCCGCAATAGGTGGATTCTGATTTAGCCAATTCAATAAGTACTGCTGCATTTTTCTTTTTTGCCGCTTTAAGAACGGCTTTAATTACAAGAGGGTGTCTTGCGTTTGCTGCCAAAACAATCGAGTCTACTTCTTTGTTTGCAGCAATGATATCCCTACCGCTTACAAGTCCTATACCCTCGCTGCCAAAACGTGCCTGCACATTGAGAGGACGTTTTTTGAGTAATTCTTTGTACGCTTTGCTATTGACATCCATTGTTATCTCCTCCTGGAGTAAGTATTTAATAGGCCTTACTGTTTCAATTGTAGCCCTTTGCCATAAATAATTAAAGAGAAAAAAACAAGCTAATTTTTTAAAAATGCAGTTCTTCGCCCGGCTTTAATATTTTGACTTCTGTAAGTTCGTTCCCTACTAATTCCTGAAATTCTTCCGGATTAGCTTCTATTTTGGGGAAGGTGTCGTAATGCATTGGAATTGCAATACAAGGTTCTATAAAATTTACTGCACGTGCCGCGTCTTGAATATCCATAGTGTAGTAGCCTCCTATGGGCAGCATGGCAATGTCTATCCCCTCTTCTTTTAACAATTGCATTTCCATAGTCAATCCGGTGTCTCCGGCGTGATATATTTTCTTACCTCCGGCTTCAACCACAAAACCACAAGCTACTCCTCCGTACTTTGTCTCACCATCTTCTATTATCGGACAACCATGCCACGCCGGAGTGAGTTTTACACGTCCGAAATAAAATTTTGCTCGTCCGCCTATGTGCATAGCCTCAACCTTTATTCCTTTGGATTCGAGATAACAGCCGAGTTCATTACAGGTAAAGACCGTTGCGTTTGTTTTTTTCGCTATGTTTATAGTATCTCCGACGTGGTCCCCATGTCCATGGGTAAGGAAGATTGCCGTAAGTTCGGTAAAATCGTTAGGATCTGCCAACGCCATTGGGTTGCCTGTAAGGAAAGGATCAAACAGAGCTTTTAATCCTTCTGTCTCCATATAAAACGCACTATGCCCTAAATAACGTAATATGCCCATCAGATGCCCTCCCATCCTTTTATTTTGCAATATGTTTATATAAACATTATACACAAAACATTCGAGCAACACTATTAACGGGGCAAAGAGTATCATTCTTTGCCCCGTTAATAATGAATCTATAAAATATATTTTTTGTTTTTAGTTATTCAAGCGGATCCAATGTTTTTATGTTCAGCTCTTGCAGCTGTTTAGCATCCACGGTTGAGGGCGCTTCGGTCATTGGACATTGTCCTTTATGATTTTTTGGAAAAGCAATTACTTCTCTGATTGATTTGCTTCCTGTCATAAGCATTACTATTCTATCCATTCCCAAAGCAATTCCTCCATGTGGAGGAGTTCCATAACTTAAACCGTTAAGTAAAAAACCGAATCGTTCTTGTGCCTGTTCAGGGGTAAAGTTCAAAGCCTGAAATATGGTGCTTTGCAATTCAGGGTTGTGAATCCTAATGGACCCTCCGCCAAGCTCAGTTCCGTTTAAAACAACATCATAGGCACGTGAACGTACTTTAGCCGGATTGGTAGATAAATATTCAAGATCTTCATTTTTAGGAGAAGTAAAGGGGTGATGAACTGACGTATATCGCTCTTCTTCCTCATCCCACTCAAATAGGGGAAAATCTGTTACCCAAAGGAATCTGAAACCCTCTTTAATAAGGTTTCGATCTTTGGCTAAATCCAACCTAATTTGACCGAGCATTTCGCATGTTTTCTGCCAATTCTCACCGGCCATTATAAATAATGCATCTCCATCTTCCATTTGAGAAAGTTCTTTTAGTTTGGTAAGCTGTTCTTCATTTAGAAATTTCACCAGCGGTCCCTTGAGCTCTTTTTCTTTTATTTGGAAATTAGCCATCCCTTTTGCACCAAGTTCTTTTGCTCTATTTTCCCAATCAGCAAAATCTTTTCGAGATAGCTCTGCTCCACCTTTTAGTAGAAGTCCTTTTATAGTGCCACCACTTGCAACAAGGGCAGAAAATGGGTTTTCTCCTTCAGAGAAAACTTCTTCAAGCCCTACCATTGCCATATCTATTCGTAAATCAGGTCTGTCTGTTCCATAGAGGTCCATGGCATCTTTCCATGTCATTCGTGGAAAGGGAGTTTTTTCGTCAATGTTTACTACTTTTTTAAACAGCTGTGACAGATAATTTTCTGTTAGTTCCATTACGTCATCTTCCGTTATAAAACTCATTTCCAAGTCTAGCTGTGTAAATTCCGGTTGACGGTCAGCACGCAAATCTTCATCTCGGAAACATTTGACAATCTGCATATATTTATCACAGCCTGCAACCATAAGCAGCTGTTTAAACAGCTGAGGCGACTGAGGCAACGCATAAAAACAGCCAGGATTCAAGCGGCTAGCTACAAGATAGTCTCTTGCTCCTTCAGGAGTGGATTTTGTTAACATTGGAGTTTCAACTTCAATGAATCCGTGCTCTGAAAAATAGTTGCGTGTGAAAATTGTAGTTGCATTCCTAATAGATAGGTTCCTTTGCATGTATTCTCGCCTTAAATCCAAATAGCGATATTTTAGACGAGTTTCTTCGTTGACCGAATCTGAGGTATCTATTTCGAACGGAATCTGTCTTGATGGAGAGAGAAGCATGAAATCATCCACAATCAATTCCACTTGTCCTGTTTTAAGCTCAGGATTTTCTGTGCCTTCCGGACGTTTCTGAATCTTCCCCTTTACAGCCAATACATACTCACTGCGAAGCGAGCCGGCTCTTTTATGTGCTTCTGCATTAAGCTCCGGATTAAAGACAACTTGCGTTACTCCTGTTTTATCCCAAAGCTCAATAAAAATAATACCGCCTAGGTCTCGCCTGTTGCGAAGCCAACCGTTAAGTATTATGTCTTTGCCTATATCCTCAAAAGTTGCTTCGCCACAGAAAAAATTTCTCTTCCATGAAACGTCGTAATGCCTATCCATTGAAATACCCTCTTTACTATTAATTTATCTTCTTAATTTTTATGAATTCTGTTACATTATTTATAATATTTATCTAAGTTTATCTAAAAGTTGTTGGTGCGTAAGTTCTTCTTGTTCTCCGGTAACTAAATTTTTCACTGTTATGAGATTCTTTTCAATCTCCTCACTACCGATAATACATGCATATTGAGAGATATTGCCCGCACTCTTCATCTGACTCTTTAAGCTTCTGTTCATATAGTCCATATCCGCGGATATCCCGTTCATACGAAGTGTTTTTAGTAAATCAACTGCACAAAGGCGGGCTGTTTCTTCAAGAGCAACGATATAGGCTTTGATTGAAGGCTCTTTCCCGAAGCTACATCCCTGCGCTTCCATGGTCAAAACAACACGTTCAAGGCCGGCTGCAAAACCAACGCTGGGAACATGCGGCCCTCCGATAGTTTCAGAAAGATTATCATAGCGGCCTCCGCCACAAACAGCATTTTGAGCACCAAGGTCTCCAGAGAGTATTTCAAAGGCTGTCTTTGTATAGTAATCCAAACCTCTTACAAGCCTCTTGTCATGTTTAACTACAGCACCTATGCACTGCAATCCTGCTTTTAGCTTTATAAAATGTTCATTGCACTCACTGCACAAACTGTCCATTATTGACGGTGCATCTTCAGTGAGCTCTTTGCAAGTTGGTTTTTTACAATCTAATATGCGAAGGGGATTTCGATCAAAACGCCCTTTGCATGAGTCGCAAAGTTTATCGTATTTAGGTTTCAAAAAATCTTGCAGCGCCACCCTATAATCAGGTCGACATTTTGAACAGCCAACCGAGTTTATAACGACCTGAAGGTTTGACAGCCCTAAACGACGAAACAGCTCCATAGAAAAATTGATAATTTCGACATCAACAAATGCATCTTCTGCACCAATAGCTTCCACATCTAACTGTACAAACTGACGATATCGACCTTTTTGAGGGCGTTCATAGCGAAACATGGGACCTGTCCCCCAGAGCTTTACAGGCTGGATTTCGTTGCGCATGTCATTCTCCAGATAAGAACGTATCATAGAAGCAGTCATTTCCGGTCTTAAAGATAGGCTTCTTCCGCCTCTGTCTTCAAAGGTGTACATTTCTTTTTCAACTATATCCGTAGTCGCACCTACTCCGCGAGAAAAAAGCTCTGTGTATTCAAATATGGGAAGATGGATTTCACTATATCCAAAATCGTCGGCCACTTTACGGCAGATTGCCGATACATATGCCCATTTCCATGACTCATTGCCAAGGATATCTCTTGTTCCACGGGGAGCTTTTATAGCTTCCAATGAAAATCCCTCCCTACTACATTTTTTATCTAAACAAGTATCATACTTCATTGTGTGCACTACTTACAAGTTAAATAAAGCATAATGTTGCATTATAATACATTTACAAGTTACATTTTACACTCATACAATTTTATCTTAAAAAGGAGACAAATCATGAGCCGTGCTTTTATAAAAGAAGACGATGGGGAGCGGAACGAAGCCGTCTCCAAAATTTTATATAGAGAAAACAAAATAGAGTGGCTACAAATACAAGAGAGAAAACTTGACACTCTGCTTAATGACCCAAAGTCTAAAAAAATAAAACCGGAAACTCTAAAACGTTGGATAAAAGATACCACAAAAGATATAGAAAAAACAAAAAAGGAGCTTGGATATATCTAGTCGCTCTCGTTGATATGTCTTGATTTATAATTTATTTTTACATACCTTTCATTAATCGTGCCGTCAACCTGGTCCAGCGTTTGCGAGTGCTGTCGTTTTTTACTGCAATTCCCAAGGCTTTTTTTGTACCAACTATTATTACAAGTTTCTTCCCTCTGGTTATAGCCGTATATAAAAGATTTCTTTGTAACATTACATAGTGCTGCGTAAGAATAGGAATTACCACAGCAGGATATTCAGAACCTTGCGACTTATGAATTGAGATGGCATAGGCATGGATTAATTAATCTAATTCATGGAAATCATATGAGACAAGACCATTATCCATTTTGACTATTAGCTTTTGCTCATCTGCATTAATTCTGTATATCGCTCCAATATCTCCGTTGTATACGTCTTTCTCATAATTATTTCGCACTTGCATAACCTTGTCTCCCTCTTGGAAGACTCTCCCCATCCTCTGTAGTTTTACACCATCTGTTCTGTTTAGTGTTCTTTGTAGTTCTGTATTAAGCCGGACAGTCCCAATAGGACCCTTGTGCATAGGAGTCAGCACTTGGATATCTTCCAGAGGGTTGAATTGGAACCGCTCAGGAATTCTTTCGGTTACTAGTGTTTTTATAACTTCTAAGGCTTTATCGGGATCGCTCTGCTCAATGAAATAGAAATCTTTAAGACCGCTCTCATAATGTTTGTCAAATAGAGGCATTTCTCCAGCATTGATTTTATGAGCGTTGACTACAATATTACTTTGCTCGGCTTGTCTAAATATCTCACTTAACATAACAGTAGGACATATTCCGGAATCAATTATATCTTTTAAGATATTGCCGGCTCCAACAGATGGAAGCTGATTCACGTCCCCGACGAATATCAGTGATGCACCATCTGGTACGGCTTTAAGAAGGTGATACAGAAGTATTTGATCTATCATTGAAGCTTCGTCTACAATAAGAAGGTCACATTCCAACGGATTGGAATCGTTGCGCATAAACCCACCCGAATCTCCTTCAGTGCCTACATATTCTAACATTCTGTGTATTGTTTTTGCTTCGTGCCCGGTCGCTTCTGTCATACGCTTGGCTGCTCTTCCGGTGGGAGCGGCAAGCATAACTCTGTAACCTCTTGCTTCACGTATTTTCAATATGGCACGTATAAGAGTCGTTTTCCCTGTACCCGGTCCGCCAGTCAGAACCATGATTTGAGAGTTTACGGCAATTTTTAATGCTTCTATTTGTTGTCCCGCAAACTCAATGTTTAGCTCCTCTTGAACCCAAGGGATAGCCACTTCCGTGTTGACATACTGTCCGTTAAAAGGTGAGGATATAAGTTCCTGAAGTTTTTTAGCAGAATGAGACTCTGCATAATGAAATGCGGGAAGATATACAGCTCCCTGCTCTTTCCCCTCAGAATTTTCAAACCATTCTATTATTATTTCTTGAGCTAACCTTGCTTCTTCTATGCCTAATTCTATTAAATCGGTATTAACTCCGAGAATTTCTGAGGCTTTTTCTGTTAGCTCTTCTAAAGGAACATACACATACCCATCTCCGACAAATTTTGTCATTAAATGTAAGACTCCTGCCCTTATACGCAGCGGCGAGTCTTTTGGGAACCCCATGTTTGATGCAATTTTATCTGCGGTATAAAAACCTATTCCAAAAATATCTATGGCAAGTCTATACGGATTTTCTTTTAAAACTAGTAGTGACGCTGGTCCGTATTGTCTAAAAACCTTGGCAGCATAACCACTTCCAATACCGTATTTTTGAAGGAAAAGTATAAGCTCTCTTATTTCTCTTTGTTCACTCCAAGAGGACACAATTGAGGCTATTTTTTTTTCTCCTATACCTTCAACCTCAATGAGTCTTTCTGGATTATTATCAAGAATTTCTAATGTATCTTTGCCAAACTTAGCCACGATTCTTTCTGCGAAAGCTGGCCCTATCCCTCTTATTAGACCGGAGCTTAGGTATTTTTCTAGACCCGTTTCTGTCGTCGGTGCTACAGTCTCACAGCTATCGATTTTAAATTGCATTCCGAATTTGGGATGCTCTTGCCACTCCCCATTCATGAGAATCTCTTCTCCTGCCGTTGGAGAGTGCAAATAACCAACAGCAGTAACAGGGTTAGGGTATCCACGCACAGCAAGACGAAGCACGGTGTAACCATTCTCCGAATTGTTGTAAACAACTCTATCAATCAGCCCTGTGAGTTTTCTTCCCTTTGATGAAGTGATGTTAATGTTGTTCTTATTCATGTTACTTTATGTAAGCTATTCTCCCATCTACTACCGTAAGTCCTATTTGTATATCTAAAAGTTCCTCATAGGATGCTTTCATCGGATTTTCAGTAAAAGCAATAATGTCTGCCATCTTGCCTACCGATAGAGTTCCTCTTGAAAGTTCTTCCATACAAACCTTAGCTCCACTTACGGTATAAACTGAAAATGCCTCATCTCTGCTTAATCTCTGAGATGGTATCCACCCATATTGGGGTTGTTTGTTTTCATCTTGCCTAAAAAGAAGTATCCTAATTGCCTGACATGGATCTATATTACAGAATCCATCAGAACCTGAACCTACTGTAATACCGTTAAGGATCATTGATTTCCAACTATCGCACATTCTGGATCTTTCAGCTCCCAAACGAAGTAGCAAGCTATTCATATCTTTAGACAAAAGAAAAGGAGTTATATCTATCATAAGGTTTAACTCCTTAATTCTTTTATACGCTTTTTCTGCACCGACTCTGCAGGATTCAATTCTATGTCCAAATCTTTGATCTTTTTTCTTTTCTATCGCATTTAAACAACGTTCAATAGCTGCATCTCCAGTTGCTTGGAAAATTAGCTGTATAACTTCTTTGTGGGCATTTTTTACTATTTCATCCAATTCTTCCTGAGTGATATTGCATAAACCAAAATATCCACTTTTATCCGAATATTCCTCTATCAATGCTGCGCTTCTGTCGCATAACATACCATCTATTTTTATTTTTATCGGAGGCGTTGTTTGAAAGGTATCCCTATATTCTTTAAAGCTTTTTGAATTTATAAGCTCATGCAGCTCTTCAAGATTTGATATGGCAAGTTGAGGTGTAATTCTCGGGGCTATCTTTGGTGAATCTGCCACTGACTTGTAAAAGTCTAAAATCTTAAAATTATTTTTTAAGGCTGATGTATCGTCCGTTTGAACAGAGGTAATTCCGAATTTTAGGACCTCTTTAATTCCTTTATCATAATAATATTTTATATTTTCCTCTGAAAATTCTTTTTCATCTCCCATGCCTCTTCTCCCAATTTCAAGAAGACGAATATGGGTATCAGTAAAGCCGGGCATAAGAAATTTTCCTCTCATATCAAGGACTACCGTCTTTGTATCACAGAGAGAAAGTACGTCTTTATCGTCGCCAAGAGCTTTTATAATGCCACCTCTTGCATAAAGGGCTGATTTTTTCTCCTGTGAATCCATAGAGAAAATTTCACCGTTTATAAAAGCGATAGAATCACTTCTGGCGACATTAGACATTTCAGCTAATCTTTATAAACCCATTAATAAAGATATCAGAGTTCTTGTTCCAAATCCTGAAGCACCCTCTACGTAGTAGTCCCACGGTTTTTTAATAAAATCTGCACCAGCTATATCAAGATGAGCCCATGGAATGTCATCTCCTACAAATGCTTCAAGGAACATAGCTGCTGTTATGGCCCCTCCGTAGCGTTCTCCACTATTAGAAAGATCTGCAAAAGAAGACTTAATTGATTTACGCAAATTTTTATCATTCATAGGCATTTTCCAGAAATTCTCTCCGGAAATCTTAGATGCTTCGAGTATTTTCTCTCCTAATTCATCATTATTAGTGAAGAGTCCGCAGGTACTTGAGCCAAGAGCAACAGCACAGGCTCCGGTTAATGTTGCAATGTCTATAATTTTATTTGGTTTTAATTCAGTTGCATAGGACAAAGCATCTGCAAGGGTTAAACGTCCTTCAGCGTCAGTGTTGTTTATTTCGATGGTCTTTCCGTTACGTGCTGTAAGAATATCATCCGGCCTATACGAGCTCCCGCTTGGCATATTTTCTGCAGCGGCTATAAGCACTGTGGTTTTTATTGGAAGTTTCAGTTCGGCCGCTGCTTTTATTGCACCCAACACAGCACAAGCTCCACTTTTGTCGCCCTTCATAGTCAGCATGTAATCTCCTGGCTTTATGTTAAGACCTCCACTATCAAACGTCACACCTTTGCCAACGAGAACAACATGCTCCTTACTGTATTTTTCTGGTGTGTAAGTAAGTCGAATAAATCGTGGAAGGTTTGATGAGCCCATCGCAACAGAATAAAAAGCATCCATCTTCTCATTGCGTATGCGCTCCTCGTTCCATATCTCACATTCAAGGGACAGCTCATCCGCCAACGATAGTGCTTTTGCAGCTAATACTTGAGGATTGATTATATTTCCAGGCTCGTTGGCTATATCTCTTGCGTAAGACTGTGCTCCTGCAAGAATTGTCCCCTCTTTTATACCCTCATCATTGCCATTAATAATCGTTACCACTTTTGGTTCTGCAAATTTATCTTCGTCATTTTTTGCCAGATATTTGCTGAATCTGTACAATCCTAAAACGGCACCTTCCGCGGCAGCTCTGGAACGTAATTTATTACTCGCCTCAGGTACGTGTAGTGCTACTGCCGTACATTCTTTCTTGGCAGCATTTCTTACAGCGTTGAATGCTCCCGTGCGCACTTCGTCTTCACGAATAGAGTCCACCTTTCCCAATCCGTGCAAATAGACATATTTAACACCGTTAGAGGCAATGGGCAAAAGAAGAGATGCCCCCTCCTTACCGGAAAAAGACTCACTTATTACATATTTTCGACAAAAATCTCTCGCTTCACCACGAAGTGGATCAAGTGTAATATTTTCAGGTTCTCCCTCAGTCACAAGAATGCCTATTATTTCCACCGTTTCAGTGGAGAAAGCTGTTTCCGATTTTTTTATCAGCATAAAAATACCCCCTATAAATCTAAAAACTTTACTAAAGACCTGTCAATCATAACACTGTTTTCTCTTTATGTAGATTATGTTCGTGCCATATGTTTTGCCTATTTATATATAAACTTGCAGACAATATTTTATTCTATGTTGAAAACAGAATTTCCGAATACGTCCCAAAATATTTGTGGCAAATAAAAAATGATGACCGAGGGAATACAATCTCAGCCATCATTTTAATTGTAATAATAATTAGAGCTTTAAGTCTAAACCGGAAGCTTTCTGCTGTAGCATCAATCTTGCAACGTCAGCAATATGTGCTCCTGCTTCTACAGGGTTGGTGCCTCCATGATAAATATTAGAAATGACAGACCTTATGGTTTCCGGAGCGCCAATATATCCCTTATACGTCATGTACGCACTAAGAGACTCACTTGATGCAAGTCCGGGACGCTCACCGAGAAAGTTAACTGTTACTTCAGCTCCCAATGCTTCAGTCACTGCATCCATGACTCCAACTCTTCCATGTTTAATAAAAAAGGGAGTTCCCACAACTATATTATTTGACTTAAGTCCTTGCATCACTGACGGGAGAAGATCCTCAATGTTGGATTCTACCGCTGTGTTAGAAAGACCATCCGAAAAGAAAATCTGAACTTGAGGATTTCTCTTGCATTTACTCTGCATTTCAGCAACTGTTTCAGGAGAAAGCTGCCGTCCCAAATCTGGTCTTGTCAGAAATTCGTCCTTTGAAGCACATACAGTTGTAAAGGTTTCTAGCCCAAGTCTGTCCAGTAATTCTTGGGAAATGTCACTAAACACGGCATCCATGGCAGCCGCATGATCTGCTCTAAACCTCAAAAGTGTTTCTGTGCGGTAACGGGGTCCTGCTCTCCAAACACCAAGACGTGCAGAGGTTGTTCTCATAATTTCTAAAAACTCTTCGGGATGTGCCGGTCTAGGTGTAGACAAAATTTCTCTAAAATTAATTTTAGACAGATCCCTTACTTCTTCTGCAGATGTGGTTTGAGAATTGGAAATAGCATTTGCAACCGAAACACTTTGTGTGGACGAAGGAACTCTTCCAGAGGTGTTTTCCGATATCACTTCAGAAACTATTTCTCTTACTAATTCAACCAATTTATTGTCATTCATGTCGAAATGCCTCCTTATTTCAAGAAAATGGAGCCGTCTCCGGCCTTTTCTGTCAGAATTCCCTTTTCATCCATAAGTCCCTGTTTCATTAACCACTTATGAAATTCAGGAGCAGGCTTTTTACCGGTCAGCTCTCTTAAGGTCGCGTCGTCATGGAAACTGGTATCCTTGTAAGCCAACATTATATCGTCTCCAACTGGCACACCCATATAAAAGTTGGCTCCAGCTATGGCTAATAAGGTTGTGCTCATTTCCTGGTCATCCTGAGTGATGGAAGTGTGGTTAGTAAAACATGGTGCCATTCCCATAGGCAGGCCCATCAATTTTGCCATAAAATGATCTTCGAGGTTTGCTCTAAGTAGTTCTTGTCCATCATATATAGTTTCAGGACCAATAAATCCTGAAACATTATTGACCATAAATGGATTGAAATATCTTGCGAAACCATATGTACGTGCTTCCAATGTCATCTCATCCACACCACAGTCTGCATCTATAGAAACCTCTGATCCCTGTCCTGTTTCAAAGTATAAGAAGTTGGGGCCATTGGCAATCGATTTTTGACGTGCCAAAGCATATGCATCTTCCACAAGACTTTTGCTTACTCCAAAGTTTTTAGTTGCAGCTTCTGTACCAGCTATAGATTGAAAAAGCATGGAGAGCGGTGCCCCCTGCTCCAATGCGGCCATTTGTGTCGTCAGATGCGAAAGTACAGTTATTTGAGTTGGGATTTCAAAATCCGTCATAAACTTATAAACAGCATCGGCTATGCGCCGAGTACCTTCTATATTATCCTCCACCGGATTTATGCCGAAACATGCGTCTCCTGAACCGTAAGAAACTCCTTCCATGAGCCCCAATACAATTCCTTTTGGATCGTCTGTTGTGCTGTTTGTCTGAAGTCTATAAGATAAAGTTCCGGGGATTCCTATCGTGGTATTACAATGGGTAGTAACAATAACTTTCTTTGCAGCGTAAACCAAGTCCATAGCTGACATTAATTTAGCAACGGCCGCAGCCACTTCTCCGGGAAATGCCCTATGATGTTTTCGTAACATATCAGTCGTTGTTTTATGATCAAGAATCCAATCTCTCAGCTCACCTATTGTCCAGTTCTTTATTGACTCGTAAGTAGGAGTGCTAATCGAATCAATATTTAATCTGGTTACTTCATCTGTTTCGTAAGGTACGGTGGGATTTTCGGTAAGATCTTGTACCGTCATCTCAGAGAGAACAATCTTTGCTGCTACTCTCTCTGTTACAGTCTCTGCAGCTATTCCTTGTAACCGGTCTCCTGCTTTAGGTTCGTTAGCTTTTGCAAGGACATCCTTTATATCGCTAAAAACAAAGCTTCGACCATTTAAGGTTGTCTTTAGTTTCATCTCTTCCCCTCCTGTAGCACTTGGTTGTATTCTTTAAAGTAAAAAATTTACTTTTGCAGCAAAGAATAACAGAAATTAGCTTTCATTATACAGAATTAAATCTAATAAATAAATGTGTTGAGTAACCTACAATAATATTAGTTTTTATTTTATAAAAAAAGCTCTAAATCCAAAGATTTAGAGCTTTTTATGAATCACGTTTATTCTGTTTTTTCTATAGGTAAGGAATCATCTCCGGCCCAAGCTTGATATCCTTCATCATATGTCTGCGACTTGGTATATCCCGGAACATATCGAAGAACCATATTGACGAAAGAAGCACGAACTCCGGCCGTATCATAAAGAACTATTTCCATATCAGGAGTTATCCCAGCACTGCTCATAATTTCTGCTATTTCTTCAGGGCTTTTAAAAGTGTGATCGGAATTTACAAATTTAGACATTTCTATGTGGATGGCACCCGGTATACGCCCCGCTCTTTTTTCTCCGAAGGGACGAATCCTCCCCTCGTATTCGCCAATCGTGCGAACGTCTACTATTGCAAGTCCCGGTTTCCCTATATTATTTTTTATCCACTCTGTGTCGACCAAATAGTTCTTTTCATAAGCTGAAATAGTAAAAGGAAGAGGTTTATTTGCGTGTTTAGTTCTGGATATTTCTTTGCCCGCCTGTTTCCATGATGTAAAACCGCCATCCAAAATTTTTGCATTTTTGATACCGGCCATTCTAAAAATCCACAATGCCCAACCGCTCTGCCCCCAGCCTCCGGCATCACAATAAACCACTACAGGTTTTTTACCATCTATTCCTAAAGCTCCTATTCTTTTTGCCATTGTTGCAGGAGCATAAATAGTTCCATATTTAAGAGTTCCTGTTGGCACGTTGACATTTGCAAAATATGTCCACGTTGCATTTACTGCACCAGGGATGTGTCCTCCTGCATAAAGGCTTTCCGGCCTTGCGTCTACGATTACAACCTTAGTGCGGTTTTGAGCCAACCATTCTGATGAAACAAGCAACGATTCGGCCGTTTCAGGGTGTCCCTCTGCCATCGGCGTCGGCTTGATAGCTCCCCCTGTTCCCTGAACAACTTCATTCATAGGTTCAGCTGCCGTGTTTTCATTTTCAAGTGGTTTAGCCACATCTGTTGCATCTTTTGTTTGCGTAGATACAGGTGTTTCTTGTGCTGCGAAAGATACTGTCGCAAAGATAACAAACACAAATAATAAAAGAGCGACCCCTACCTTTTTTCTCATAAAATCATTCCTTTCAGTTGGCCTGTATGGCGGTTGTATTATAAATTTTGCATTATAGTAGCAGATTTAAATAAAATAGCTATCTGTGAAATTGCCGTAAATTGCTAATTAAAATAGTGTATTCCAAGTGGAAGCTATCCAATTTGCTGCACGTTTTGCCTCGTTAAACTCTTCTAATATAGCACTATCTTCTTCATTAGAAGAGGATTTTCCATGCCTTCTTCGCCTCCAATCGTTGAATTCCACAACATAGTTCTGACGAATTAAATGTCTAAATAAAACTTCATATCGAGTGTAACCTAAAAGGAATTTTTGATTGACTGCTCCTAAGTTAACCATAAAAGCAATAGTTTTTTTTATGAAATTTTTTATATTTTTTTTCCAATCCATTCTCAATATAACGACTCTCTTGCCTGCGGTTAGTGCTCCTAAAATAAGATTGAGCTTATTTTCCGTACAAAAGATCTCATCTGAATGAGATATAAACAAAGGTAAGGGAGCCTTCTTTTCATCACTCTCTCTAAAATAGCCTTTTATTGAATCAGCTCTAGACATAAGCAGCCTCAGTGTTTCATCCGCCTCTCTTGTTATGTTTCCTGTTACCGATATATACAGATTTATTCCCTCTATTTCTGCAACTCTCATTAAGTATCCTATATTTTTCTTTATCCAATCAGGTTTAACTATATGATTTTTATCATTCCCGCCTATGATAATAGTCCACTTCTCTCCCGGATCCAGAGGATACTCTTCCAACAAGTTGACAGCCTCATCTTTTAACTTTTTTTTGGTTAGTGTGTTCGGAACGCCGAGTGTTGCTAGTATATTTGTTTTCTTAAGAGGGAATTCGTACTCGGGTATGATTGCAAAATCAAAAGGGTCAGTTCCTAACATCTTGGAGGTTGATATAGTTGCACAGACACACCGCCACATGTAGCCTAAAGACAAATTATATGGAGAACAATCACTGCCTGCAGAGATTATAAGAACTTCTCTTGTCCCTTCATAAAAATTTCTCTCGGCAAACCATTGTCCCACTTTTCTAACCATGACATCTGCAGAGGCAATAGCCAACCAATTCCTGGCATCTTTTCTATTGCCGTTTACGAGTGTGTGTGAAGCACGATATACTTTTAATTTCACTACACCAGAGAGTTCGGGAATTCTTGTTTCAAGAATTTCGGCACCTGTTAACTTTGCAATCCACATGGCAACACCACGACTCTGGTCGTCATGTTCTGCAATGCCGTCACTCAAAAGTATGATTGTTTTGATCTTTGGAGTATTATTCATTTATTTAAAAAATCTACGTCCTGTTCTAATATTTTCCTCACTTTTTCTAGATCTTCGATAGTATTCACGTTGGGTCCTAGAGGGGGATATTTTGTAGGAATTACTGCCATTGAATAGCCATGTTCAAGAATACGAAGTTGCTCTAAAGACTCAGCTATCATTAGAGGAGTTGGTGCAAGAGTAACCATTTTTAATAAAAAATCTTTTTTAAAAGCATATATTCCCAGGTGCTCCCATACTGGGCAGTTATTACTGTTTATTTCATAAGGTATGAGTGAACGACTAAAATATAAAGCCTTACCATCCAAAGCTCTCACTACTTTTACTATATTGGGGTTATTATAGTCTTCTTTATTTTTTATAGGCACGCAAACTGTGGCAGAGTCTATGTTTTCATAAGAGGCTATCCCCTCTGCCAGCTCTTTTAACATCCTAGGGTCAAGCATAGGCTCATCACCCTGTATATTAACTACATAATCTGCATCCTCATTTGCGACCACTTCGGCAACGCGGCTTGTCCCATCCGGATGATCGGTACGAGTTAACATAACATCTCCACCAAATTTTTTCACAGTATCGTATATTCTTTCATCATCAGTGGCGACGACAACTTTCTGAAAAACTCCAGATTCCACTGATCTCCTATAAACTTGCTCCACCATGGTCCTCCCGCATATATCAATAAGTGGCTTCCCTGGGAGCCGTGAGGATGCAAACCTCGACGGAATGACAGCTATTATTTTATTTGGGTTGGTTAAAGTTTTTTTGTCCACTCTCTAAATTTCCTCAACATTTCTTTTCGGTCAAGCGGTTTTACATTTTTCACTATCCACTCTCTCATGTTTTTGCCCTCTTCTGTTTCTTGTTTGTAACTCATAAAACTTAAATTTATGCCCAGGGCGTCCGCTACTTTTAAGGCAAATACAGGCCAAATTATACCAATGTCACCTATAACCGGGATACTGCCTTCATGGCGCGCGAAGGCTGACATTTCTATGCGGAAGGGAATTTTGGATATTTTTGTTTTAGGAAGACCTTTGGCAATTGCTTCTTGTATTGCAGCGCCGTTTCTTTGTAAATCTTGAGCTTTACGTAGATTTTCATCAAGGTCGAAACGTATTAACGACTTATTTTCAAGGCTAAAGGTAGGTTGCCCTTGCCACCAAGACCAAATTCCATGCCCCGTATAGGTCTCGAAGGGACCATCATGAATTTCTTGAGTTAAAGCAACGGCTGATTCTAGGATAATATCGGAAGACTCCATCATTTTAGCTATTTTCCTGGAACGTTCGGCTATGGAAATACTGTCTGCTACTGAAATGCCTGTGTATCCGCCACCCACTAATTGTGGAATTGTAACCAAAACGGGGATCCCTTTCTCTGCACCTTTGCCTAACAACGTTTTTTTATCACATCCCCAACCTGCAACAGTCTCAAAAGGAAGACCAGTCTGAAGGGAAATCGAGAGAATCTCTCTTGCAATCATTTCCCCTCTCAGCCCCATAGGGTATGCCATGTTTCCTGCTGCTTTTATAACCATATGCCCAGCTGCAGCTTCGCCTTTATTTAGCAGCTCATCATCCAAAATCATCTCTTCACGGAGAGTTTCCAGCTCTTCTTCCTTTAGTTGTGTAAACTCAAAGACATTTCCTCTGGGCATATTTTTTTCATCAAAGCCAAACTGAGAAGCATCGCACATTTTCACTCTGTCAAGACAGCCACCCATCTCATGGCTGACTACAGCAGAACTTGTTGTTACTCCATCAATAATCCCTTTGTCCATGAGTTCCGCTATTAAGGTTGTAACACCCTCATGTAGATTAGGGCCGCTACCGACAACGACTGACACTTTACCATTCTGTTTTTTTACATTAATAACTCGTTTTATTGCTTCATCAAGCGCCTCTTTCGAGCGGTCACATAGCTCTTCATAAAAACTATTAATTAGTTCTCTGTTTGGTTGCATTAATATCACCCCGTTTAAAATTGCCTTTCAGTATGCAAATAATTTAGTCTTTATATTTGGATATTATCTCCCACGTTCTTCTAGCTGCAGCAGATTTTTTTTCAAAATACTGCTCGCTAATATTTTTATATTTCTCTTTTTGAGGGTTGGCCGCTATTTCTTTCCAAATTCTGCCTAATTCCTTGCCACTTGATACTTGTGTTGCTATTCCCATCTCTATCAGCTCTTCCGATGCCTCTGCAAAATCTTCCATATGAGGACCATACTGAACAGGCACACCCCAAGAAACGGGTTCTAATATATTTTGACCACCTTTGTCTATAAAACTACCTCCGACAAAAGCTGATATAGATAGACTGTACAGATGATAGAGTACTCCTATCTCGTCGACCACCATTACATCCCAGTCGTCATTATTACTTGAATATTTCGTTGTTTTATAATGATTGCTAAAGATATCAAAAACCAAAGGGGCTTTATCAGGATGTCTTGGAACTATAAGAAGCTTGGCACTGGACATTTTATCTTTCAAGATTGCGAATGCTTCCAACAGATAATCATATTCACCTGGGTGTGTACTGCCCGCTATAAAAATAGGAGCGTTTAAAACGGGAGTAATCCTTTTAAAATCGGTGCATTCTACAGCTTTTTTACGGGACAGCAAGGAATCAATTTTTGTGTCCCCCAGGACGTGAAGTTTTGTGGAAGACAGCCCTAATTCCTCCAAAAGCTCTTTGTCCATATCTTCTCTCAAACATAACTCTGTAAATAAATTGTAAAATTCTTTGCCTATCTTTTTGCCTAAAAAGGTTGAAAGACGTTTCCAAGTTCTTTGTGAAATGCGGCCATTTGCCAAAAATGCGGGTATTTGTCTATCCTTTAATGCCCAAAGAATGTTGGGCCAAATCTCTGTTTCCATCGTGACAAAAGCCCAAGGGTTTATGCTATCCAAGGCAAAAGACACAAATTTTGATCTGTCCCAGGGGTAGTAAAGGTGTAAATCAAAAAGGCCATTTCCGATTAGATAAGCCATGGCTTTCCCTGTCTCTGTAGTAGTTGAAAGCAGTATTGGGCCTTCGTATCCGCCATCTCGTGCAGCTTTTATGATGGAGATGGCGGCCTGAACTTCTCCGACGGAAACTCCATGTATCCATAGGGGTTTTTTGCCCTTTAATTTGTCTAGCTTTTCTACTGACGGCAAACCCTTTCTTTCATTTAAACCTTCGCTATATTTATTCTTTAACTTAGGAAAGGAAAGAATGAATATACTGTTTATTAAGAAAGAGTAAAAGGTTCTCAGCAATATTAGGCAACTCCGGCTTTTAATATCTCATGTATGTGTACCATGCCTACAGGTTTCCCATTTTCCACAATGATAATTGCAGAGACTTCCCATTCTTCCACAATCCTTACCGCTTCTACTGCAAGCTTGTCGGGAGATATAACCCTTGGATTTTTCGTCATGGCATTTATGACAGGAGAATCAAGAGATGCTATGCCATTTTTTTCTATAAGTCTTCGCAAATCTCCGTCTGTAAATACTCCCACAAGATATCCATCGTCATCAACTATAGCTGTTGCTCCATACCCCTTGCTGGTTATGTCAAAAAGGGCGTCGCGAACAAGAACGCGATGATTTGTAATAGGCAGCTTATCACCCGATCCCATTAAATCACTAACTTTTAATAATAGTCGCTTACCCAATAATCCTCCGGGATGGAAAAGTGCAAAATCCTCTTTTTTTACATCAAGAAGAAATGTCGATATGGTTGCTATCGCGTCTCCAAGAGACATTTGAACCGTAGTGCTGCTTGTAGGTGCCAGCCCCAACGGTTCTGCTTCTTTCTCTACGTAACAATTTAAAAATATATCTGAATTTTTAGCCAAAGTAGAATTCTTATTCTCTGCTACAGCAATGATAGGCACACCCATATGTTTAAAAGTGGGCAATATATTTATTAATTCAGCCGTTTCACCGCTTTTGCTAATAAAAAGAACAACATCATCACGACAAACCACACCTAAATCCCCGTGAGCCGCTTCTGCAGCATGCAGAAAAATTGACGGTACTCCTAGAGAAGCAAGCGTAGCAGAGATTTTTCTACCTACAAGTCCAGATTTACCGACACCTGAAACAACAACCCTACCCTTACAAGAAGCCACAATACGAGCAATATCTACTATTTCGTCTCCTAATGTATCTGCACACGACATTAAAGCTTTGGCTTCATCTATAAGTACGGTTTTACCTATCTTTAGAAGCTCTTCAGAAGAATAATCTCTAAGGTCTCGTTCATGTGGCAATTTGATTTTTTCACCCATAAAATCTACTCCTCTACCCAGGAAAGAGAGCTAAACCCTATTTTCTCCTTCACGATTCTATCTATTTCTGCTACTTGACGAAGCACCTCTCTCATCTTGAAGAGGGGAATCATATTTGGACCGTCGCACTTCGCATTATCTGGATCATCGTGCACTTCCATAAAAAGGGAATCTACGCCTATAGCAATAGCTGCTCTAATGAGAGGAAGTATAAAGGATCTATCCCCATCGCTCTTGTCCCCTTTGCCTCCTGGCATCTGAACACTGTGTGTAGCATCAAACATAATGGGACAGCCGATAGATCTCATTACGGGCAGAGAACGAAAATCCACAGATAAATTGTGGTAGCCAAACATAGTTCCTCTTTCACAGAGATTTATATTTTTATTGCCGGCTTCGTGACATTTTGTAACAACAGAAGTCATGTCACCCGGAGCCATAAATTGAGCTTTTTTTATATTTAACGCTCTGCCCGTCCTACTTGCGGCGACAAGCAGGTCTGTTTGACGGGATAAAAAAGCGGGAATTTGAAGTACATCAACACATTCTGCTAATTTTTCTGCTTGCCATGGCTCATGTATGTCCGTTAAGACGGGGACATCTAAAAGCTTTCCTATTTCAGAAAGCCATGCGATTCCTTCTTCTATCCCAGGTCCTCTATAACTTTTTATTGAAGTTCTGTTTGCCTTGTCATATGAAGCTTTAAAAATATAATCAAAATTAAATTCCGAACAAAGCTTTTTCATCTCTCTGCCGATTTTTAAAGCTCCGTCAAAGCTTTCAAGAGCACATGGTCCTGCTACTACAACAAGTTTTTCTCCGCCTATTTCGATATCTCTTACCTTAACGCTATTTATCGTCTGCTTTTTCATCAGCAACATCTCCTGTTTTTAAAATATCGTTATCACCGTGATTCGATACTTTTTCTAAATATTCTCCATACTTTTCAAATACATAACAGCGATTGCTCCATCCCAGAACATCAGCACAATAATCTACAATTTTATCCAGAGCTCCTAGGGAGCCAAGATGGCGTATGCCTGCTTCGCTCATCTCTTTGTATAATTCGGGTGTGACAAGCACTTTTTCAGTCGCATCTGCCAAAGATTTGTAATCAGGCGGCACCAATATTTCTGCTTCTTTCAAAAGTTTTTTCTGTCTCAACTTACCTGTCTCTATTATAGAAATAACGGGGATGCCCAATCCTGCACATAATTGATTTGCAGTCCCTCCAAGTCCAATCAGAATATCTGCTCCCTTTGCAACAGTGGCTACAGGTCCGCTGTACATAAATACTTCTGTATTTCCACAAATTAAATAATTGCCGTCATCTGACAAATTCCATTCAGGCAAAGCGTTTTTTATTTTTTCGGCTGATATTGTGGGTGCAAGCACCATGGCGAATGAACATTCCAAACGCTTTGAAAGCTCCAAAGCTGCATCTAATATTAGCTTTACATCGTCATATGCTCTTTGCCTGCTGCCGGGCAAGAGCATTACTTTAAAACCTTTATCAGGCCAAACTGAAACAGTTGACGTTGCTTCCCCAATAAGATCCATCACAGGATTTCCTTCAAAGACTGCGTTAACCCCTACTTCTTTAAGAGACTCAGCTGTCTCTGTATCTCTGGTCCATACAATTCTGCTTCTTTTCCTAAGTAGCCATTCCTCTATGCTTAAATGACCGTGAAGATGAACAGATTTTGCTGTAGCAACCAATACAGGACGCATTCCCTGTCCCCAAAGCATATTAAGCATCAAATAAATGTCGCCAACACAGACGGGAGTTCTGTAAACATCTGTCATTTCATGGAGTCGTTCAAGTTGAGACCTGATCGCATTGCCCAACCCATGTCTTAAGTCATCAAGTAAATCTATAAAACTATATTTAATTACTCATCCACTTGGCATATCTATAGAGGGAGATACGACCGGAATGCCAGCCTCTTCATACTGTTTGCCTGTTCCTACAAAAGAGAAAGCCCTCACATTGGCTGATGAAAACCGGTTTCTTATTTTTTTAGCGAGCTCCACTCCTATTGCATCTTCTCCATAGCCATTTGAAGCAACAATAAGTTGCGGCTTTAGCTTTTCATGCAGTCTTTTACAAAAACTTGCTTCGTTATCTAAAACAACTTCTATTCTTGGGATGTAAAGCGGCAAAGACATAGTTATTTTTTCAGGCAAATTAACCACATCTTTTTCAGTACAAACAAAACCGTCAACCCCAAGTTCCTTTGCGTCTCTTTCTAAATCAATCATATTTTCATTTGTAAAAATATGGTGATCCCTGAAAGATCTACGTGCCACAACGTTTACTCCCTTATCTATTAAAAAGCTATAAAATCCAGGAGCATTTCCTATCGCGGAAAAAGCTATATATTTCCCTTTTGGAACCTCGTCACAAGATAGTATTTCAACATCTTCGCCTGGACAAAATAACATCCAAGATTCTAGCTTTATCTTGGCTATGTATATCTTTTCTTTTTCAACTAAAGGTTCAAGCTGTTGCTTAATTTTATCCAGTTCTTCTTTCGTTGACTGATTAGCTTTAGTTAACACAACCATGTCCGCCCGCTTTAAGGAAGACATAGGCTCTCTCATCATTCCTGCGGGCAACACATTGCCATTACCGAAAGGACACGTTGAGTCTACCAGGACGATATCAACATCTCTGGCCATTTTTTTGTGCTGAAAGGTGTCGTCCGTAACAGCAACTTCAACTCCAAGAGAAGCCAATAATTCAACACCCTTAATCCTATTTTTTGATACAACTATTCTCACATTTGGCAGCCTCTTGGCCAACATAAGCGGCTCGTCTCCCGCTATTTCTCTTTTGAGGCTTTTTTCATCCTGCCCCACCCAAAGCGGATCTATGCTCTTCGTCTTGTAACCTCTACTTACAAGACCGGCATTGATGCCGGCTTTCATGAAAAGACGAACTACAAGCTCGGTCATGGGTGTTTTATTCGTTCCACCTAGGCTTATGTTGCCTATGCTTATTACTGGGAGAACTGGGTCTGTTACAGAAAATAATCCTCTTTTATACAGTCCTATCCTCAGACTCATCCATGCCATAGTCAGATACTGTAACGGGTAAAGAAGCCCCCATGGAGAGAACTTACTTTCTCCTCTGGCATATTTTAGATAGCTTCTTACAATATTAGACATCATTTTCTTCTTGATTCTCCGGACTGCAAGCATTAAATAGTTTAAAGTAATGGTTTTCTAAGGACATTAATTCTTCGTGGCTTCCTTCTTCCACAACCTTGCCACCGCTCAAAACTATTATTCTGTCAGCATTTCTTATTGTCGAAAGGCGGTGTGCAATTATAATCGAAGTTCTTCCTGCCATTGCATTCTCCATAGCATCTTGAACTTGCTGCTCTACAATTGCATCCAATGAAGATGTAGCTTCGTCCATTATTAGAATTCTTGGATCGCGTACTATTGCACGTGCGATTGCTACTCTTTGACGTTGCCCGCCGCTTAATGTTATTCCTCGTTCTCCCACTTCTGTGTCAAACTTATTATGCAATGTCTCAACAAAGTCATATATTCCAGCAATCTTAGTTGCTCTTACAAGATCGGAGTCTTTAACTCCTGGATAACCATATCCTATGTTGTAAGCCAAGGTTCCCTTCATTAAGACAGGGTCTTGTGGAACCACTCCTATTTTCCTTCTATATGTTTTAAGATCTAAATCTTTTATATCAATTTTATCAATATAGATGTGCCCTTTTTGTGAGTCATAAAAACGCATTATCAGGTCAGCCAAAGTTGACTTGCCCGCTCCCGTCGCGCCAACAATCGCGACCTTTTCTCCGGGGCAAATTGTGAAGTTTAATCCCTTTAAAACCCAGTCTTCTTCATACTTAAACCATACGTCTTTGAATGCGACACTACCTTCCATTGTAGAGAGCACTACAGGGTTTTCTATCATCTTCACTTCACTGTCTTCGTCCAATATCTCAAAAATTCTGTCTGCAGAAGCAACACCCTGTTGAATATTGCTTACTACTCTGCTAAGTATTCTTATAGGTTGGACGAGTAACCCAAGATAGGTAAGAAATGCGAGCAGTTCTCCCGCTGTAAGCTGTCCTTTGATGACATCCCTTCCGCCCATCCACAGTATTATGGAAAGAGCGAGGATTAATATTAACTCTACAACTCCTTCAAGTACTCCCCTAACCTGAGTCCCTTTCATAAGAGCTCTAAAGTGTTTTTTACTTTCCTCTTCAAAACGATCGAATTCATCTTCTTCAGTGGCAAAAGATCTAACTATGCGGATTGAAGAAACAGCCTCTTGGGCTATTGCTGCTACCATAGCAAGACGCTCTTGAATTACCGTACCAACCTTACGCAACCTTGTTGATGCATTGTCTATTACAAATACAGCCAAAGGTATTATCGTAAATGCGACAATAGTTAATTTCCAATTTATAAAAACAAGCAAGCAAATAATGCCTATGAAGGTTATACCTTGGACTACAAAGTCGACGATGACAGAAGCCAATATATTTTGTAGGGTGGACACATCGTTGGTAATTCGCGATAAAAACTCGCCTGAACGCCGGCTATATAAAGTGGCAAGAGATAGTCTTTGTGTGTGGTCGTACAGCTCAAGTCTTATATCTATAATAACTTTCTGCCCAACCCAGGTCATTAGGTACACGTGTCCGTAACCAAAAAGAACTTTAAGCAGGTAAAGTAAAACTATACCTAGCGCGATAAGATTTAGTACTCCCATTTGCTTTTGTATCAACACGTCATCCACAACATTTTTAATTAGCCAGGGAGGTGCAATGGCAAAAATAGCAGACATGACCATGCATAAAAGCGCCAATATTAAGCGCTTTTTATACGGAATGCAATATTCCAGAAGCCTAATATATGAACCCCATGCATGTTTATCAAATAGTTTTAGCATTATATGTTCTCCAAAATTTTATGCGCCCAAGATTCATAAACAGCAGACTTACCTAACTTTAATCTTGTTTCGGCCATTTTTTTATATGTTGTTTTTTTCACTTTTTCTTCCCCGTCTAACCAATCTAAAGTATATTTTAGTATGTTTTCTACCGTAGCTTTTTCTTGCAATAGTTCAGGAAATAATTCATAGCCGGCAAGTAGATTCGCCATAGCAAAAAACTTTGTTCTTACCATTGCTCTCACCACAAAAGCAGAAAAAGAATTAACCTTATAGGTGACAATCATGTAACAATTAAGAATAAGAGATTCCACCGTCGTGGTTCCACTTGCACCTATAATGCATTTTGCAACAGACATTAGGTGCCTCCCCGGCCCTTCATAATAGTCTCTATTGTTTAGTTTTAAGCGGTGAAGCAATTCCTCTTTACTGTGTTTATTCAATCCGGGAGCAACGGAAAAAACAGGAGTCCAGCCTCTCTTAGTTAGCTCATCAGCCACCTGCTCTAACAGAGGCATGTGTTTTTTTATTTCTCCCATTCTGCTGCCCGGTAGAATGGCTACCAATTTAGTATTATCAGCCAGCTTTCTCGGGATATCTTCTCTGTTAAAGTTTTTTTCATCAAATTCTTCCAATAGGGGCGCACCACTCCAATAGCTGGCACAGTTATTGGAAACCAAATAATCATGTTCAAATTCATAAAGCGGCAAACAGAGGTCTACATCTCTACGCAAAGCCTTTATTCTCCCGCTTCGCCAGGCCCAAACAGTTGGAGGTGATATATAGAATATCTTTCCTTTATATCCTTTTTTACGTAAATTAGAAATAAGTCTCATGTGAAAATCTGGGCTATCCGCAACTATTACAGCTTTAGGATTGAGATCCATAATTCTAGCTATTATTTCTTCTTTTAATTTAAAAATTTTGGGGATTGCATGGAGTATTTCTGTGAAGCCCATGAGTTGCAATTCCTCACCATTCCATTCTGTTCTTACACCTTGTTCTTGTGCTTCAGCTCCGCCCATTCCCCAAATGTCCGCAGAACAACCAACTTCTCTTAAAGTTTTTGCCAGAAGTGCGATGTAGTGATCTCCTGATGCCTCTCCGGCACTTATGAAAATTGACAAGGATCTACTCCAACCACTGCAATATTCGCTTTTTCGGCTTCTTCTTTAAATCTTTCCGGTTCCATTATTAATGTGGAACCAGCATGAAGAGCCAAACAGTTTAGTTTTACTTTAGACATATTTTCTATGGTTTTAGGTCCGACTGTTGGAATATCATAGCGCTCGTCCTGATCAAGACGCATCATTTTAACTACGGTGCCTCCCTTGCAGAGAGCTCCTGCTCTAAATAGAGCAGCGTCAGTCCCTTCCATAGCCTCTACTGCTATTACCGATTTTTTATGTACTATTACCGTTTGTCCAAAAGAAAGAGGAACTGTAACCCTACAAATAGAGAAGCCATAGTTTATATCATTGACTTCTTCTTTAGTGGGGTTGCGCCCTGCAATATGGCCGACGGTTGCTATCAGGTCGGGGATCAGCTTCTTGTAACTGAGCACTTCAAATCCAGATTTCTCAAAGAAATCTACGATTGCACCCAGTAGGGAATGGTCATCCCTAAAAATCAGGCTTGCTAGGAATTTTTGTGTGGTCAAATCAAAAAGCGAAGGTTTAAAAGCTAATGTTTTTGATACAGTACCTGCCATGATGATGCTTTTTATATTGCGTTTTCTCATGTCTTTTATTACAAATCCAAATTCAGGCCTCTGGAGATGTACTATGTCAAGAGAGTATTTCGAGAGATCTCCGATACTCTCTCTTAGAGAATAGACAATTGGAGGTGTCCCCATATCGGTTAACCTATCAGCTATCGCTATCGGAAGAACTCCTTCACCGGCAATAAGTGCCACTTGATTTTCCATAAAAATTCCTCCCTGTTTTCTATAGGGCAATATATAAACATTCTCACACAAAGGGTGTAATTGGTTGCAAAGAACTTTAAAAATACAAGAAAAGTATAACATATATTTCTGTAATAATTATGAGAAAATCTGCTATAGACCTAATGTTTCTAGGAAAATAACAATTTTAAATACTCTGTGTAATATATGCTGTAATATTTCGCATAAATTATATATAAATCCTCATTCCGATAAAATTTTACGGAAATAAATATCTCTTTTTCTAAAAAATATTTTTTCTAAGGATTCCTAAAAGTAGCCTCTCATATTTACTGTTATAATTTCTTGGATATAAGGGGGCTGTTTAATGTATTTTATTAAAAACACGATGAGTTGGTTTGAATCTTATGTCTCAACTTATAAAAACACCGAACATTATTCCGAGATGTATGACATCAAAATAGAACATAGCAAAAGAGTTTGTAAAAATGCCGCCATGTTGGGAGAAGCGATGGGTTGGGAAAGTGACAGAGAAGTTTGGTTGACACACGCTGTTGGTCTTTTACATGATATAGCTCGATTTTTACAGTATAAGGAATATAATACGTTCCTTGATAGCTTGAGCTTCGATCATGGAGATAGAGGAGAAGAGATTTTAGATAAAGAATTCAATTGGGATGGTATTTCCAAAGAAGATAAAAGCTTTGTGTTAGCAGCAGTGAAATATCACAATAAAAGAATTCTTCCCTCCGGGCTATCTGCTGAGACGATTAAATGGTGTTCTCTTGCCAGAGATGCGGATAAAATTGATATTTTTCGTATGATTCAAAAAAGGATAGAAAACGGAACCATTCTTAACATATTTCCTAAACATGAAAAAGTAGTCGGACTAAGTACAGATTTGGTGGAAGAAATTGAGAGAGAGGGATTGGGCTCCTACAACAACGCGCGTTCTTTACAAGATTACCGCCTAATACAGCTTACTTGGGGTGTAGACCTTAATTTTTCTGTTTCAGTAGATATTCTCCAAAAAGAAAATATTTTCGACAAAATTATCGAAGATTTAAAGGATTATGATATTGACTATTTAATTGAAAAACTTATGGAGAGAATATTACTCAAATAACTTTCAAAATAAAATATAGCGAACATAAAAACTTACCCACTCAGACTATTCTGTCGAGTGGGTAAGTTTTTGTTTTAAATTTTAATCTTTTTAGACTTTTTCAAACATGTCCTTGCCGACTCCGCATACCGGACAGAGCCAATCATCAGGGAGTGAATCAAATGATGTTCCGGGAGCGATTCCTGCGTCTGCATCTCCGACTGCCGGATCATATTCATAACCGCAAACTGTGCAAATATATTTGTCCATTTAATTTGTATCCTCCTTTGATTAGTAATCTAAACCGCTTTTAATTATATAACAATTTCAATTTTTTACGACTTAATGTTTTTAGAGTAAGTAGAATTGCTGATTTAGCTGATCGGTTAACCTCTGAGATCCCTTCTCTGTTATGAGGTAATCATCTTCTAGCCGCAAACCACCCCATCCTTCGATATAGATTCCCGGCTCAATTGTGACTACGTCTCCGGTTCTTAAAATATCGTTGATGCTTTTTCTTAGATATGGACTTTCATGTATTTCAAGACCAAGTCCATGGCCTAGACCATGTGTGAAATAAGCATCTAAATTATGAGCGGCCAAGACTTCCACAGCCTTGTTGTGAACTTCACTTCCGCTTGCATTGTTTTGAAGAAGGGCTGCCGAAGCTCTGTGTGCTTCCAAAAGTATTGAGTGATAGAAAGTAGCTCGCTCATCCGGCACACCTATTGAAAAATTTCTTGTAATATCACAAAAATATCCATTCCACCTAGCGCCAAAGTCTACTGTAACCCATTCATTCTTTTGAATTGTTTTCTCGCTTGCTCTCCCATGTGGAAGAGCACTACGTATTCCGGAAGCTACTATCATATCGAAACCAATTTCTCCGCCAAGCGTGGCAATTTTATAGTTGAGAAGTGATTGCAACTCTTTTTCAGACATTCCTTCCTTTACGTGATTCAGTGTTTCAAGAAAGGCAGTGGACGCTATTTGTCCAGCTTTTATAATACATCTTATTTCATATTCGTCTTTTTTCCTTCTCAACGCCTCAATCTGCTCTGAAGCATCCTGTATTTCTCTTTTAGAAGAAAGAAGTTTAAGCCAAATTGAGGCTGAGGTTCTCTTGGCCTCACAGTATATTTCTTTTATGTTGTGATTTACTAGTCTTTCAATGACTGCATCAACAAGACCTGATTTTTGTTCTAATACATCGTGAGGAGATTGCATTTTCCCCTGTTCTGTGTAGCGAGAATCCAATATCAGTTCCACATGGTCAGAGTAAATTAGCAATGCTCCTGAAGTACCACGAAAACCGCTCATGTAATATAAGTTTTCCCAATTTGAGTCTTCATCATTTATTATAACAAATACGCTATGTCTGTTATTTAAAAGTTTGGCCTGTATATTTTCTACTCTTTCCAATATTTTACTGTTCATCTATTTTCTCCATTTTTAGGAGACGCCACAGCTCTTCTTCAAATTCTGGCATCTCACTTTTTATTTTCTCTCCAATCGTACCAACAACTGTAAACTCTATCCCTGAGTCTCTTAGTGACTTTTGAGCCTCAGGCAAGTCTTTTTTAGCTACTACTACGATGAGACTACCGGAAGCAATCAAGTTAAGAGGATTAAATTTGAGTTTCTCTGAAGCTCGTCTTGTGAGAGGGTCTATTGGCAGAGAATTTTGGTCTATTAAAACTTCCAGACCGCATAAAAGAGATATTTCTTTTACGCCTCCCATAAAACCGCCTTCTGTGGGGTCGTGCATAAACTTAGCTACTTTCCGAACGGCTTTCGATTCGTTTAGAACTGAGATTTCATCTGACCAACTGCGCATTTTTTCTATCTCTTCTTCCGACATAAAAGATGAAAGAAGGTCTGGTCTGTCAGTGGCTATTATTGACATCCCTTCAATGGCAATATGTTTTGTTATTATAACTAGATCACCTGTTTGGATATCAGAGGCTCTTAGGACCCTATCTGCCGTCCCTATCATTGCAGCAGAAATAACAGGACGATCATACTCGCTGTTAAATTCCGTGTGTCCACCAGCAATGGCAATATTTTGTAAAAGACACTCATTATGTATCTCTCTCATTATTTGAGCTGCTCCCTCCTCACCCATTGAGGGAGGAAGTATCAGCGTAACTACGAGATATTCAGGATCTGCTCCCTTTGAAGCGATATCGTTTGAGTTTATCCGAACCAAAAGTTTACCGGCTCCAATACTTGCACCTACGATTGGATCTGATGAAAAAACAAGGTATTTCCCTTCCGGCCATTTTATCACCGCAGCATCCTCACCGACTGCCGGGCCTACTAGGAGTTCCGGCTTAAGCGCACCGGTATAAGTTAGTATGTTTTTTTTGAGAGATAGGGGGGAGAGTTTGCCCTCAGGCAATTTTTCTTCGTTCATATTTGATTCCTACTTTGTATTGAATACAAACATCCACAGTAATCTTGTCTGTATAAGTTTAACTGGAGGCTTCTTTCCACTGATTTTTTAAATCCGTTGTTTTTCCTCCAGATTTTCTCAACCCAAATCAATCCATTTTCTTGAGATATTCTTTTGCCTAGCTCATTTATTAACGCCACATCTTTATGCGGACTTATTGTTAGAGTTGTTGAAAGATATTTGTAATTATTTTGCTTCGCATAATCTGCAGCTGCATTAAGTTGAAGTTCAAAACATTTTATACAGCGTTTGCCACGCTCCGGTTCATCTTTTAGTTCTGCTGTTTCCTCCAACCATTCTTCCGGGGCATATGGTCTATATACTGTTGACTCGTCAAGAAATAGTGAAAGAGAGGCAAGAGATTCTACTCTTCTGTCAAATTCTTCTTTTGGATGAATATTGTCTCCATAAAAAAAACCGGTTGTTTCGTAGCCCTCTTCTTTGAGTTCGGGCCACGGAACAGTGGCATCGGGAGCACAACATATATGTAATAATAATCTTTTCTCTTCCAAACTACCTGACTCCGTTATTTTCTGTTTTTCTATGTTCTATTTCTTAAGCAGTTCTTTTACTGCTGATGCAATATCCGCTACGCTAAGTTCCATCTTGCTGATTACTTCTTCACTCGCACCTGAGAGAGCATAGCTTGAAACACCCATATTTTTAAGTTTAAAAGCCTTTCCAGAGCGAGCTGCTAACAGTGATACTATAGATCCTATTCCCGTATTTATATGATGATCTTCGCATGTGACAGTAGGCAGATTGCCTATCAGATTAAAGAGCTCTTCCGAGTCCATTCCCAACGGAGTCGCACAATGCAACACTTTTACTTTGATTCCCTGTTCCGCAAGGATTTCATGTGCTGCAACTGCACGGCCAGCAAAATGCCCCATTGATAGTATTACTGCATCTTCACCTTCTCTTATCGTGTCGATTGCACCATATTTAAAAGTGTAATCATCGCCGTAAAAAGGCGAGCCATCTTCTTTTTGAATAATCTTGAGCTTGCTTCTTCCCATAGCCATACAGATGTTACCTGGCTGAGATAGCATCCATCTTGTGGCTCTATCCGTCTGATTTGGGTCTGCAGGAACAATAACTTTCCAGCCAAAGGTGTTGCGAAGCAGTCCCAAATAGTCAATACATTGGTGTGTCATCCCATCTTCACCAACATCAAGCCCCACATGTGTAAGTACAACTTTAGAGTTTGTTCTATTTATATCGTTCAGTCTCTGCTGGTTATAGACTTCATCGACGCCAAATACTCCGAAAGCTGCCCAGAGAGAAACCACTCCTGCTGTTGATGCAGCACCTACTGCGGTAGCGGTAGAATGCTCCTGTATCCCTGTCTGTATAAAATTGTCACAGCAAAGTGCAGAAAATCCGTCAGTCTTTACCGACCCGGAGAGATCACAGTCAAAGACCAACATGGGCGTCCTGCCCGGCTCTTTGTAATTAAGTTTTCCTGCTTCCGCAAGAGCCTTGCCAAAGGCGCCTCTATTATCCAAACTATCTTCTTTAGTATAAGTTTTGGGAGTACCAGTCTCTAGTTTTATCTCAGGGAGTAATATTGTGCGACCTTTTGGCAACGCTCCCTTTCTCAATTCAAGGGCTTCTTCATATAATTCCATAGAACCGCCAAGCTCCTCTAAAGCTTGCTTGAGTTTTTCTCCTGTAGCGGCCTTTCCATGATAATCGGGGATGTTTTGCATAAATGAAACACCCTTGCCCATGACTGTTCTACAAAGAATCACTGCACACCCATTGTATGCGTCTGCCGCTTTCAAGGCTTCATATATTTTGCTATAAGAGTGTCCGTCACATTCTATTACGTGCCACCCATCCGCCTTCCAAAGTTCCGAAAGATTAAAGGGCATTACTTCATTTAGACGTCCACTAATCTGTATGTCATTCCAATCTACAATTGCCGTGAGATTATTTAGCTTCTCTTTAATCGCTATTCTACGAGCCTCAGCCACTTGTCCTTTGACTTGACCGCCATCTCCCATAACTACCCAAGTTTTAGCGTTTGATCCTCTGGCTCTGGCGGCTAGGGCAAATCCGACACCGGCGGAAAGGCCCTGCCCCAAATTGCCTGTCCCCCAATCAACTCCGGGAACATCTCTTTCAACGTGTCCCTGAAAGGGGCTGCCGGCTCGTCTAAAGTTGCTATACATTTCTTTAGGCTCAAAAAATCCGTATGAGGCTAAAGCCGAATAGTAGCCAGCAGATGTATGTCCGTGGCATATAACAATTCGATCTCTCTCTTGGTCGTTGCAGTTTTCAAGACTCATATTCGCAACTCCAAGCAGAGTCATATATATGTCAATAGATGAAAGCGCTCCGGCCGGATGCCCACTGTTAGCAACCGAAGTTGCCAGTACAGACCAAAGACGTGCTTTTCTTGCGGCGTTTTTTAGTTCTTCTATGCCTTCAGCGCTGATAGCATTCGCCTTAAACCCTTTGATTTCATCGACTACTTTCATTTTGCATAAAACCCCTTTCAATAATCAAACAAAAAAATACAGCTGTCATATGTATTAATTCTACTCTATAACAGTATCTTTTTGTAGACTTCTATTTCACGCTGTTTCTTTATTTACTTTTGTCTTATCTGATATATATGATAAAATTATGGCTTAGAAAATAGCTATAAAACAAGCGGTTCCTACTTTAAATTTGTATATTTTATAATTTTTTTGGGGGTATGATTTTGCAGGAATTAAATAATCAAATAATAACTTACGAAGATGAAGGAGACGAAATTTCTATATTAGATATTTTGCTCATTATTGCTGAGGGGAAAAAGATAATTCTTTCATTCCTATTTCTCTTCTTGCTCCTTGGATTGTCGTACGGAATTTTTATTCAAAAACCAGAATATGTCAGTAGACTTCAAATAGCACCAATTTCACAAAACAGCCCAAAAACTGGCGATTTCAATATTTACGCGGACGGCAATCTTATCTCAGGAATTATGCTCAGCGATTCCGTCTTGGATTCTGTTATCAAAAAAAATAATCTCTTGATTAAAGAGGACGGTTCCTTATATAGCAATACAACTGCCAGAAAAATGTTAAAAAATAGTATTGACACAAAAATGGAAGATAAAAGTGGCATAATTACTGTAGAAGTAAAAAATAAAAACCCTCAAAAAACTCTTGATATAGCTAAGTCACTTTACGAATATACTTTAGACATTATGAGTGAAATGGGAAAAACTATTTCTAACCAAAAAAACTCTTATATTCTTTCTGAAATAGAAAAAAACATTGAAAAAATTAATGCTTACAGAGAACAGAATAGCACAGTGGATACAAACAAAGAAATTGAAGAACTGCTTAGAACTCTATCTCTTTTTTCTTTATATAAAGAGGGTACTTTATACAGAGAAGAAGCTCCATTGGTAATCCAGCTTGTTTCCGCACCCAAACTGCCAGACCAGCCTCTTCCCAGAGGGAGAGCAAAGACTGCTCTGCTTTCTGCATTCTTGGGACTCTTCCTCGGATTTGCATTTGTTTTCTTAAGATATTTTTGGCGCGTTTCTTCAAATGATGTTGAAAGCAAGGAGAAGATTAATAAGCTAAAGGCACTTCTCGGACTGAGAAATAAATAATAAAAATCATATTTACAGCTATCAGAGTAGGGGCTTCTCTGTTTTAAATAAAAGAGAAGCCCCTGCTCTGATAATTTGTTAGCCATAAAGTTAATATGATATATAATTAGCTTTTGATTTTAATTACACTCATATGAATATATAGAAATTGAATGGAGGAAGTACTTTGCGCATTGCTGTACTTGTGAAACAAGTACCGTCAGTAGAGACGGTTAAAATTGACGAAAATACAGGAACCATGATTCGAGATGGCGTCGAATCTGAACTTAATCCGCTTGACTTGCACGCTATTGAAGCTGCAGTAAGAATAAAAGAGAGCAGAGGCAAACATCCAACTGAGATAGTAGCTATTACAATGGGGCCTCCTCAGGCAAAAAAAACCGCAACTTATGCAATCGCAATGGGATGCGACAGAGGTGTGCTGCTTACTGACAGACGTTTCGGCGGAGCTGATACTTTGGCTACAGCAAGAACTCTGGCCAAGTTCCTTGAAAAGGAAGGGCCTTTTGATCTGTTTTTTGCCGGAGAAAGAGCGACAGATGGCGAAACAGGACAAGTCGGCCCTGCTGTGGCTGAGTTGCTCAAGTTACCCGTGTTTACTTATGTCAGTGCAATTGAAAAATTAACTACAGATAGTATCCGCGTGGTTCGTGCCGTTGAGGGTGGACATGAAACTCTTGAAGCTCCTCTTCCCTCTTTTGTCATTCCCATTAAAGAGATTAATATTCCAAGGCTTTGTACTTTGGATGGGAAAATAAAAGCCAAGCAGAGTGAAATCCCAACAGTTACGGCTGATGTCCTCGACTTATCAGAGGATGAGATGGGATTAAAAGGTTCTCCGACTCGTGTTGTAAAGATAACTTACCCTAAAGTTACAAGACAGGGGAAGAAAATTAAAACTTCTGATTGTTTTGAAGATGCGCTCACAGCCATTTTAGAAAAACTTGAGGATAGAAACTTTTTGGAGGCGGCAAGATGAGTCGTGTAGGTAAGGAAGTCTGGACTTTAGCAGAGGTCAGAGGAGGCAAAATTCATACAGTTTCTCTTGAACTGTTGGCTTGGGGAAGAGAGTTAGCTGATAAATTAGATGCGCCCCTTGCAAGCATTGTGCTAGGAAGCGATATAAAAAGTTGTGCCGGAGATTTAATTTCCTACGGTGCCGACAAGGTTTACGTAATAGATAATTCAAAGTTTGAAAACTTTCATTCTGATATTGTTGTAAACAGTCTTGAAAAACTTATAGACAAATATATGCCTTCTATTCTTATAGCATCAGCAACCACACGGGGCAGAACTATTATGCCTCTGCTGAGCGCAAGGCTGGGATGCGGCCTTACTGCAGACTGTACTGAAATGTCAATTGACCCTAATACAAAAGAGCTTATACAGACAAGACCTGCAATAGGCGGAAATGTCATGGCAGATATAAAAACAATAGGTAGACATCCACAGATGTGTACAGTGAGACCTAAGTCAAAAAGACCACTAGCAAAAAACGAAAAACATGAAGGCGTTGTGATAGAGGAATCGGTACCCCAAGACGCACTAGACTCCCTGCTTACTTATATCGGTTTTGAAGCTGAGGGAAGCGTAGGACTACCTTTACAAGAAGCAGAGCTGATCGTCGCAGGTGGAAAGGGAATGAAGACGGGGAAAAATTTCGCAAGATTAAATGAGCTTGCTGAACTTTTAGAAGGCTCTGTGGGCGCATCGAGAGCCGCAGTAGACTTGGGATGGGCTCCCTATTCAGCTCAGATAGGACTTAGTGGAAAGGCAGTTACTCCTAGAATGTATCTTGCTTTCGGTATATCAGGAGCAGTACAGCATATCGCTGGAACTTCCGGTTCGGAAACAATCATCGCCATAAATAGCGACCCGGAAGCCCCTATCTTTAGAGTAGCAGACTTAAGTATCCAAGGTGATGCAATGGAAGTGCTTGAAGCTCTCATTGAGAGGATAAAATCACGAAAAAATAGGTAATTGTTTCTCGTTAAAACTTCTAGCCAATTAAAAGAGACCTTTAACCAGGTCTCTTTTTTTATATCACTTTTATTTTTCTTTAATTTGCTATTTTCTATATATAGCCGTTTTCTTTGAGTATTTTTCTGACCATTTCTTTTTTAGATGACGAAAACTTTACAACGGGGCCGGTACAGCCCATTGAAGACTCTGCATATACTCCGGCTTTCCAAAGTGTTATAACTGCATTTTCTATTTCCAATACATCTATACCTTGGAGCTCCTCATCTGTTGTCTCTTTTTCCGGAGCTTTAACCTCACACGGGTTTTCTACAGTTTCTCTTGAGCTAATTGAATTTATTATTTCGTCTAAACCTGCTTTTTGGGCCAGGACAAGCTCTTCCCGAACTTTTGTGGACAATTCATTTCTCACTGATTTAGCATTGTATGAGAGTGCATTTGCCACAACAGGGGCTCCTGATACTCTAGAGATTATGGATACTACTTTATCCCAGCCATCACCAACAGAAGGACCGTAACCCCAACCGACTGATTCGAAGTTGCCTCCTGTATTCCATGCTGAAAACAGTTTCATGAGTACATTGCCTGTTAATGTGTCTGTTACGCAGATATCCGCAACTCCGATAAGAAGATCATTCCCCCTGAGTATGGCTCCTCCGTCTTTTCTGGCGCTTGATGCAAAATTTATTTTATATCCGTTTTCATTTAGTTTTTGAAGTGCACGAAGTGCTGTACGTGCTCCATCAAGATTTAATATCCCTATTGTCGGGTTAGCAATGCCATTTGCCTTTGCTGTGGCTATGGCTAAAATGGCATTTCGTATCATAGCTTCAACTCTGTTTGCTGAAGATGAACCTGTTGATGAAGCTATAAAACAAGAATTACCTTTTGCTGGGGTTATTATTCTGCCAATGGTAATTATTCCGAGAGGGAATGGATAGTGTAGGGCCACCGCACCTTCAATCTCGCCATTTCTAAGTGCTTTCTCCATTGCCTCGGAAACTTCACTTTCACAAGCTTGAGTTTCTATCCATTCGTAATTTTCGTAACCTTCGAGTTTCGGCCCAATAGGGACAACTTCAATGGAAGGATCATTTTGCATGGCGCGGAAAGCGCCCTTGAGCAGCTCTTCTTCTCCCAACTCGCTTCCATAAACCATTAAGCCGATTTTTGTCTTTTTAAAGTTTCCGTATTTGACACTTTCGACTATCTCTGTTAGGACTTCGCCTATTATTTTTTTTGTTTCGGCTTTTGAATTTATATTGTCCATATTTTTCACCTTATTTATTCAGGCCTTCAGCTATTTCTATGAGAGATTCCAATATTAGTGTTCGAATTTCCTCTTTTGTAGTTGCACTTTCAGACTCTACCCGGCCTGTTGCCCTTTCTAATAAAAAAGAGGCTCCATCTGCCAGGTTTGTTAGACGTCCCAAAAATAAACTTCCCTTACCTATAATCATTGCTCTGTTTATTGTGCCGGAGGCCATAGCATCTATAGCATGACCAATGTATGGAACTCCCGAAGGGATGTGCCCTTGTGTGTGTGCGAAACCTGTCATTCCATGTTTTTTTATAAAGGTTAGCATATCGCTTTTTTCTATTTGCCCTTTCATTACACCAAGAGCCGCAATCATTTTAAAGTTTGCTTCCGGCACATTGCCCGCTCCTGCTGGCAGTGTGATTTCTGGATTTTGAAGTTCAGGAGCATATTTATCTACATCGTTGAGAGTTAAGCCTATTTTTTGCAGAGGTTCGTATGTAAGAACAGATGTTACCGCTTGGGGAGAAGCACCGGCACCAACAGTATGCTTCCCTATCGCATCTAGACGTATTACCGGTGAAATGCCGTCTTCAGGAACTATCAAAACTCCAAATGAGCCAAGACAGTTTTCAAGTGCGGGAAGCTGTTTTTTCACGTGGTCACGTGAGTTCATATAAAGTTTGGGAATGGCTCCTCCTGCTACAACTGCAACGTTCTTTCTGGTTCCAGCTGCTACCATTGAAGCTCCGCTGAGTATTGCATGTACCGGTCCTGCACAAAAACCACGGACATCGCAGCCAGAAGCATTTGTACAACCTGCTATTTCAGCTATTGCCTTAGCGAAGTTGCCGCCACCGCGCTGATTCATATCTCCCGCTGCCTCTTCAGAACACTCTATAACAAAATCAATTTCTTCTGCTTTCAGATTGCTACTTTTTATAAGATGAAGAAGAGATAGAACCGCCGTGGCCTTGGATGTTATATTTACAAGAAGCTCATAGGAAGTGAGATTTGGATCTGATTCATGCGCCCTTCTACAACAGCCTACTACTTTATTTTCGAAATAAAGTGGCAGAGCTGTTGATTTTGAGATTTCATCATTTATTTCTGAAAGCTCATGTCCTTTTTCAAGGCGCGACAAAATCTCTTCTCTCATTAGTGGATGTTTCGCCAGCTTCTTCCTAATTGATTCGGCGAATTCTTTTTCTAACCATATAAGATCGAAAACGTCACAAATATCCAAGAATCCAATTGTCTCGTCTTCAGGCATAATCTCTCCGTATTTGCCATACCGTTCTGTCGATTTGTCGAGATTTTCGTGCCAAGGTTGAACTTTAGCCTCTAATTCATCAATCGTTAAAGAACCTATGTAAGTTTTATTTGGTGGATATCCAGCTGCTTCATTGTATTGTTGAACATGTTTTGGAAGTTCGGTAAGAAATTCTGAGTTAGGATGTTTCGATCTTTCTACATAGGGCGTATTGCCATAAAAAATAGCCAGTTCAGGCACATGGTTTAACGAATATGAGGCTGCTTTAATTGCGGCTTTGGGCATTTCAGTTCCTCCCTGTTTAAGTTAAATTATTAGGATTATATAACCACAGATACAGTAAGAGTTTAGAGATTCTTACTATGGCTATTAATTTCTCAATCTAAGTTGCAGTATTAAAGTATTTTAAGTATTCTGCAGAGGTAGTAACAAGGCAGTTGAAACTCACGTTCACAACTGCCTTGTTATTTTAATATTTTAATCTGTAAACACTGTTTGCTCGGTAACAGGTGTCTGTAGTGCTTTTAGAGCTTTTTCAAGTATTGTTCTGCGAAGATCTTTTTCCTCTGACGGAGATTTTGATGGGTCTCCCAGAGGATAAGGTATTGCTACGGCGGGGACAATTCTATTCGCTCCTACCGTTTGTGAAATTGGCACGATTGTACACACGTGTACTACCGGAATCCCATAGCTTTCTATAGCTTTTACCATCGTTGCACCGCAACGAGTGCAAGTTCCTCAAGTTGAAGTAAGAATTACTGCATCCACATGATCTTTTTTGAGCTGTTCTCCTATTGCTATCCCAAACTTTTTTGCATTAGCTGTAGAGGTCCCATTCCCAACGGTTGTCGAGAAGTATTCGTAAAGTTTTTTGAATACTCCCTCTCTTTCCATTTCACGTAGCACGTCAACTGGAAGAGCTCTGTTAGGATCTTCATTCACGCATGTCGGGTCATATCCGCCATGTGCAGTCTGATAATTTTCTTTGTTTGCAGACTGTACGTTCAATATACTGTATGTGCCAAATTTACTTGCACTTGACGATTCTATGCGATCAGGATTTCCTTTCGGGACTACCCCTCCAGAAGTGATGACAGCGATGGTCGCTTCTTCCAAGTCTGTAAGTGCAGCCGCAGGGGGCACTCTGTCAAATGAGGGCATGGGATATTCCGTCTCAAACTTTTCACCCTTTAATTTTTTAATAAGCATCTCAACAGCACGTGTGGCTCCGGTTTTTTCAAAGAAACAGTTAATACGAACTCCGCGAGAAAGGTATCCATCATCTTGCGGACTACCTAATCCTTCAGGAGAAAGTGCTTTGAGAAGGAGTTTCGCCATTGCTGGAGCAGCATCTTTCAGTCCTCTGGCACTTCCCTCTGTTTCAACTATGTATACTGACTTGCGATACATATCAACGCCGGGATTCTCAGGATACATTCCTGTAACAACCGGAATGTTTAGCTGCCTTGAAACAGCCTCGCAAACAGCACCACAGGCCGTACCATAGCGTCCGGCATTAAAAGCCGGGCCTGCTACAAAAGCATCCGGTTTAAATTCTGCTATTAGTTTTAGCACTTCATCTGTGGCTGACTCCATATTCTCAGCAAAGTAGCCATCTCCACAAATTACGGTCCCCACAATTTCTGCTTGTGAACCGAATGATGCTTTTAAAGCCATACCGGGGCCAACTACGCCTGGGCGAGATTCAGGAGCTATGTCTGCTTTTTCTTCTCCTCCAATGCCGGCAAAAAACTGATTGATATAATGTACGACTCTATATGTCATCTTCTTACCCTCCTACCAGCTCTTGGCGCCAATATTTGTGAATCCAAGTTCCGATGTGGAACCTGTTATGGCTTGAAGTTCTACCTCTATTGTTCCGTCGGGACGAAGAGAACCGTCAAATCCGCCTGCGATGATGTCTACATATTCTGTGAAACCTATAATCTTGTCCATTTTGGGAAGAACTACTATTTCATTTGCGTTGCCGGCTGTTACTACTGCATCAGCTTCAGGAGCTGCATCTGCCAACGATTGGCTTGCCCCATCGCGGCCGGCATATTCGTCCGTTATCAAAACAGTTTTTATTCCGACTTTTTCTGCTTTTGTACAGTTCATTATGAGATCTGCATCAGGGTTCCCGAATCCTTCTTCACTTATTATGAGTCCGTCTACTCCTATCATTGTTGCAAGTTTAACAGCGTAGGAGGAGCTGCGTCTTTTATCTGCCAAAGTAACATTTTCATTTGTAATAATTACTCCGACGAAGTTTAGGTCCTTGCCGTGATGTTCGTATAGTTTATTTATTACTGGATTATTTTGGTGAGTGTAAGTACTATTTTTGTCGCAAGCAGAAACACAATTCCCAGATACTATTGCGCCATCCATAATTTCGGTTGGGCTGATAAGAGTGGGAATAATATTTTTGACATCAACACCATAAACATAGCTGTCATGTAGAAGGCCTTGAGTTTGCAACATATATAAGTAGGCAACCTTAGGAAGTTGGGGATGTTCTGAGAGTCTTTCTGAAAGAGACGGCATTTCATATGTTTCTATACTATCCGCTTTAGCTCCACTCTCGTATGCTTTTTTTGCGAGATAGAGGGCAGCCTTAAAACCTGCCATTCTACACGCTTCTTCGTATGCGTGATTTTCAAGCCCCTCTTTTCTTTCTACTACAAGGACCATATTCATTGTTTTTGAAAAAGGAGTGTATTTGGCTCCTTCTCCCGACATATCTATTATTCCCTCTTGAAAGTTAATAATTTTTCCGCAAGTTACCACTGCGGCACCTTCAAGCACAAAGGTTTTGCCTTCTCCCACAGTTTCGACGTCGCTAATCATACCGGGAAAGACCTGTCCCTTTCCCTCTATTTTGTAGCGAGGTTGAATGACATCTTTTACTGGCACAATCCTGACCTTTTCGCCAGGTCTGGCCAAGTCCGCGTCTATGGCGCTAAAATTTTCCACATCAGAAACAAACTCCAAAAGCTCATTTTTGTTGATTTGAAGGGTTGAATCTTTGAGTAGTTCTGTCTTATTGCCCCAGACTATCCCTTTTACTAATGCTTTTTGCAGTTCTAATTTCACAAAAATTCCCCCTTTATGCATTTTGCTTCACATGAATACTTTTCTATATTATACTCCCCTAATTTTAATTTAACGGGGAAAGAAGTAGTCCGCAGTTTTGAAATGTTTTTGACATTAACATGAAGTCGAGCTGTCTAAAATCTATATCTATTTCCTCGGAGAATTCTCCAACTTGCCTTATTATAGGAGCGTCTTTATAAATACTTATTGCTTCTTCCAAATAATTTAAGAATTCAAAGTCCGTAGGCATATTATTGTCGCCCTTCCACTTGCTTAAAACAATAGTTCTGTAGGGTTGTTGATTGGGTTTAAAATTTCCATATAGAGGGCTCGTAACTAAATTCCAACCGGCGTGTACTAAATTACGAGCCTCTGTCATGACATCAAGAGCAGTGCCTTTAAGTAACTTCGCACCTTTGACTCGTTCTATGATATATGGATTATTCGTTACGGTTAGATACAAAAAAAGCGAAGGGTGCAAAGAATTACCTCACTTTTAATTAAATACATTTTTTGTTTTTTTAAAATAAATAGAAAAATAATTGTCGCAGTCAAGACTGCGACAATTATTTTAGTGTGTTTATTTACTTTTTACCACTTAAGACCATTATAGAAAATTAAAGCATTTGTAATAGGTGCGAGGATACGACAAATCCAGAGCCAAATGTTGTACGAGGGGAAGGAGATTTTTCCGTTGTCGGTAATCTCATCTTTCGCTCCCTTGACCCAGAACCATCCCACAAAAAGACAGATAAATATTCCGCCAAGCGGCATAACCACGTTGTTTGTAATGTAGTCTGCAAAATCAAGGAAAGTTTTTCCGGCTATTTTTATAAAATGTCCACCTTCACCCAATGCTGAGGGTATTCCGAAAAGCGCAATCGCAATCCCCATAATGATGACTGATTTTATTCTGCTCCATTTAAGCTGGTCAATGCCATAAGCAACAACAACTTCAAAAAGTGAAATAGCAGAGGTCAATGCTGATATGAAAAGAAGAACAAAGAATGCGGAAGAGAATGCGAATCCTAGCGGCATTTTTGAAAATACAACCGGTAATGTTACGAATGTAAGGCCTACTCCGCTATTTGGCGCTACACCGAAAGCAAATGCTGCTGGAAAAATAACCAATCCAGCTAAAATCGCCGCCAATGTATCCAAGAAAACAACCTTTTGCACAGCTGAGGGAAGATACTCTTCTTTTGGTATATAGCTTCCATATGTAATCATTATGCCCATTGCAAGCGATAAAGAAAAGAAGCCTTGCCCAACAGCAGCTAATATAGCTTCACCGGTTAATTTTGAAAAATCAGGTTTTAGGTAAAACTCAAGCCCAGCCATAGCTCCTGGGAAGGTTAACGAACGAACAATAAGTACCAGCAATATAATAAAAAGAGCAGGCATAAGAACCTTGCAGCTTTTTTCTATACCTCCTGAGATACCTTTGTACACAATCCCGATTACTATTCCCATAACTATTAGGTGATAGGTTATGGCTTGTACAGGATTTGAAATAAAATTAACAAATACCTCGCCTGTTTTGCCTAGAGCAGCGGAGTCCATAAGACCTGTAAAAGACTTAAATATATAGGCAACTGTCCAACCAGAGATAACTAAATAGTAGGAAAGAACCACGAAAGCTACAAAGAAACCCATCCAACCAACTATGGGCCAGAGTCCTCCGCCAAGCTTTTTAAAAGAACCGACTGCATCTTGTTTCGCGCAGCGTCCTATTGCAAACTCAGCCAACATTAGGGACATTCCAAGAATAATAACTATAGCTAAATAAACTAATACAAATGCGGCGCCACCATATTTACCTGTTATATAGGGAAAACGCCAGATATTTCCAAGACCGATTGCGGAGCCTGCGGCAGCCATGATAAAACCAAACTTACTGCCCCACTGTTCTCTTTTTTCAGACATAAATGCAACCCCTTTCGAATTTTAGAAGCTTGTATTAAACAATATAAAAACCTTTAATTCATGATTATACAATAATATTTGTTTAAGTACGTAAATATATGCAATTTTTGTTTTATTACTGACTGTATGTTGATAAAAAAGAAAAAATGACGAAAGCATTAAAACGCTTTCGTCATTTTGTTACAACGATATATTAATTCTCTTTATATCCATAGCTCTTCCGGTTTCGTTGTCTATACTTATAGCAACTGCCTGTAATTTGATCCCCTCATTACATATTTCAAATTTGCTGGGCGTACCATACAAAAATTTTGGAATTACAGATTCATAGGTCATCCCAATAACTCCAGCGTGACCACCAGTCATACCTACATCTGAGATAAAAGCAGTCCCACTGGGGAGAACTTCTTCATCAGCTGTTTGTACGTGTGTATGTGTTCCAACTACGGCTGAGACTTTGCCATCAAGCTTTAACGCCAACGCCCGTTTTTCTGAAGATGCTTCTGCATGCATATCTACAAATATGGCCGTTGTTTCAATTTGCTCTAAAATTCTTTCTGCCTCTTTAAAGGGACAGTCGAGAGGGGGCATGAAAGCTCTTCCTTGTAAACATATTACAGCTAATTTTTCTCCGTTTTTCTCATAGACTCCAAACCCTCTCCCAGGCGCTCCCTCAGGATAATTCGCAGGGCGAAGCACTCTAGGTTCAGAGTCCAAGTAAGGGATAAAATCTTTTTTATCCCAAATATGATTTCCACTTGTGAGGATATCTATCCCCATAGAGAAGAGTTCATTCATGATTTTTTCTGTAAGCCCTCTTCCCGCTGCACTATTTTCCCCGTTTGCAACGATGAAATCAAAAGGACCATACTCTGTGCGCATAGAAGGAAGCGCCCTGGCGAATGCTTCTCGTCCCGGGCGCCCCATAATATCACCTATAAAAAGTATTTTCATTAATAAACAACCTACTTTGCATATTCGATAGCTCTTGTTTCCCTTATTAAAGTAACTTTAATTTGACCAGGATAACGCATTTCTTCTTCTATCTTACGCGCTATGTCATAGGCCATTTTTTCCATTTCTCCCTCATCCGTAACCGTAGGAGCAACTGCTATGCGCAGCTCTCGTCCAGCCTGAATAGCATATGCTTTGCCAACTCCCTCAAATGATTTTGCAATTTCTTCGAGTTTTTCGAGTCGTTTTATATATGCATCGTGGCTTTCTCTGCGAGCTCCAGGGCGAGATGCGCTGATTGCATCAGAAGCCGCAACCAGAATGGCATATATTGTCTCAGGCTCTTCGTCTTCGTGGTGAGCCGCTATAGCATTGACAATATCTGCTGTTTCTCCGTATCTTTTGGCTAAATCGGCACCAATTCTTGCATGAGGTCCCTCTACCTGATGATCAACCGCTTTGCCTATGTCATGAAGAAGTCCGGCTCTGCGAGCTTTTATGTCGTCTAACCCCAACTCTGCAGCCATTATCCCGGCTATATGCGCAACCTCTAAACTATGAGACAGTGCATTTTGACCGTAGCTTGTACGATAACGGAGCTGTCCTATTATTTTTGTAAGATCGTAGTTCATATTTTTTATCCCGGTTTCTTTTAAAGCTTGTTCAGCCGCTTCGACTATTTCTGTCTGGACATCCTTTTCTGCTCGTTCTATTATTTCTTCGATACGCGCGGGATGAATACGACCATCAACTACAAGCCTTTCCAGGGACATACGAGCTACTTCGCGTCTCACTGGATCGAAACTGCTTAGCGTTACTGCCTCCGGGGTATCATCAACTATTAAATCAACTCCGGTCAACGTTTCGAATGTTCTTATATTACGTCCTTCACGACCTATAATGCGGCCTTTCATGTCATCTGTGGGTAAATTGACAACACTTACTACTGCATCCGAAGTAAATTCTACGCTGCAGCGCTGGACGGCTGTGGCTATAATTTCTTGTGCTTTGCGATCGGCTTCTCGCTTAGCTTTTTCTTCAAGTTCTATAAGTCTAAGACCTATTAGGTGATTGGCCTCAGATTCAACTTTCGCAAGCAACATGTCAGTTGCTTCTTCGCGTTTTAACTGAGCTATCTGCTCAAGCTTTGATATAAACTCTTCTTCTTGTGTTGAAAGAGCTCTTAGCTTTTCTTGTATCTTTTCGTCGTCTAAACGAAGTTCTTCTTCTTTTCTTGTTATGTTTTCTATCTTTTTGTCTAAGTTGTCTTCTTTTTGTTCCAAACGTCGCTCTGATCGTTGCACTTCACTGCGGCGTTCTTTTATTTCTTTTTCAATTTCTTGTCTTAATCTAAGTATTTCGTCTTTGCCTTCTAAGAGTAAATCTCGTTTGAGTTGTTCCGCTTTTTTAGCTGCTTCTGAAATCAAACGTTCAGACTCTGAAAGAGCACCTTTGTACTTTTGAACTTCTCTTTTTTTTCGATAAGTGTAACCAAACAGCACGCCAATGGCAGAAGCTGTGATTACACATAAAAGTGTAATTAACATCTACTTGTCACCTCAATTTAAATTGTCATGGTACATCTGTCTTTTCTTAATTTTGCAAACAAAAATTAACTCAATATAGGTTGATTTAAAGTTACATGATTTTACGCCGATGTATAACATTGTACATAACAAATGTTTTATTCACAAGTGCAATTAATTTCTGTACTATAAACGCTTATCCAATACCCAGAGTTTGCTCTTTGTCCAATTGGATTTTTTCCAAAAGATGTGGGATTTCTGTAAAGTTTGGATCCTTGTTTATCAGTTCATAAGCGTCTTCTTTGGCTTCTAATAGTATTTTTGTATCTCTAAAAAGATCTGCTACTTTAAATTTTGTTTCACCATGTTGCGAGACGCCATCTATTTCACCTGAACCACGGAAAGAAAGATCCGCTTCTGCTATCTCAAAACCATCATCGCTTTTTAACATAATTTTTAATCTCTCCGGAACAGCTGTACCGGAAGTGGTAAGAAGAACACATACCCCTCTTCGAGCGCTTCTGCCTACTCTTCCTCTAAGTTGATGCAGTTGGGAAAGACCAAAAAATTCGGGAGACTCTATCACTATTATTGAAGCTTCAGATACATCTACTCCCACTTCAATTACTGTCGTAGAAACCAATAATTTTATTGTTCCTTCTCTAAACATCGAAAGAACTTTTTCTTTCTCTTTACTCTCTAAACGCCCATGAAGCAGGCCGCTTTTTATTTCAGGCAACTCTTTCTGCAGCAACTTAAATCTTTTTTTTGAGGAGGCTATGTCAGGATCTTCTTCCCCTTCCACTCTTGGACATATCCAATAAACTCTGCCTTCGTTTTTTATTTCTTGCGTTATGAATTGCAGCAATTTTGACATTTTTGATTCGTCTATGATTCTTGTTTCAATTTTTTTTCGACCGTGTGGTTTCTCTTGAAGCAGCGAAATATCCAAATCTCCAAACAAACACATAGTTAGAGTGCGCGGGATAGGAGTTGCACTCATCAGTAGTATATGGGGAACTTTTTCACGTTTGAGCAGAGCTGCTCTCTGTTTCACCCCAAATCTGTGCTGTTCATCTATTATTACTACACCTAAATTATAGAATTCCACTTTTTCTTCAAGTAAAGATTGAGTACCAACAATTACGTTCGCAGAACCATCTTTTATTGACTTAAGTATCTCTTTTTTTTCTCTATCTGTTAAAGCTCCTTTAAGAAGAACTACTGAAACACCTTGAGAAGATAAATATTTACTTAGCTGAGAAAAAAGTTGATCTGCGAGGACTTCTGTTGGAGCAAGTAGCGCAGTCTGAGCATTTGAATCCACAGCAGCTGCAGCCAAAGCAATTGCAATGATAGTCTTTCCGCTACCAACATCACCCTGTAGTAGACGCGACATTGGCATCGTGAAAGACGTGTCATTAAATATTTCTTCCAGTGCTATTTCTTGTGATTTTGTGAGTTTAAAGGCAAGCTCTTTTGTGAATTTTTCGTAGATCTTTCCATTGGGGCTTATTACCGGAGAAGTGTTTAAGTCTTTAATTTTTTTTCTACGATGTGCCATTGTAGCTTGGATAATGAAAAATTCTTCATATGCCAGCCTGGTTCTAGCTTCTTTCCACTTTTCCGGTGTAGGAGGCCTGTGCATTATTTTAATTGCTTCTGAAAGGGTAGGGAATTTTCTTTTTTCTATTATAGATTGAGGAAGAGTTTCTCTAATATAATGAAGATTCTCTTCTATTCTCTCTGATATAAACTTCCGAAACCATCTGTTCTGCAATCCTGCTGTAGAAGGATATACAGGCACAATCCCACAAAAAGCTGCTCTATCTGACAAATCTTTTATGACTTCAAATTCAGGGTTTGAAAATTCCAAAAAGTTTCCTCGTATAGAAGCTGTGCCAAATAAAATAATCTCTGTTTCATTTTTTAATATATATTCAAGCCCTCTTCTGTTAAACCAAGTCGCAATTATAGTTCCCGTATCGTCACTTAACTCCGCAGTCACTAACTCCAACCCTCTTTTTCTCAGTTTTGTGCGTTTTATATTTATTACTTTAACATTTAAAACTGAGGGAGAGCCCGGTACAAGCTTTGATATGGACACCATGTTTCTTCTATCTATATATTTTCTGGGAAAAAACCATAACAAATCTTCTAGCGTAGCGATTCCTAAGTTAGCAAGCTGCGCCGCTCTCTTAATACCTACGCCAGGTTGAGCTGTTATAGATTCGGATAGTGGTTCTGACACTGTTAAATTAATTTTCTTCCTCTAGAATTTCCTCTTCTTGTTCTTCTAAACTCTCTTCCTCTTCAAACTCTTCTTTTAATATCTCATCAGGGTTTACACCCAACATGTCATATGCTGCCGCAAGTTCTTCTTTATCTATTGTTTCTTCTGTAAACTCAAGTTCTAATTCCTGCCCGTCGCCAGATTCGGAAGAAGCTTCTTTGTCACGAGCTTTCTCTTCTTCATAAACTTCAAGGACACTATCTACAGCTTCCTTCATATTGGAGTCAGAGTCAATGTTGTCTATAATTTCCTCATACTTTGCAACGAGTTCTCTTACCTCTTGTTCATAAAGAGTACGTATGTTTTTTATTTGATATACGCCCTCCCTCAATCTTCCAGCTTCTCCTGCCGCCTCGGCACAGGTAATTTCAGCTTTTTTTTCTGCATCCGCTATTATTTTTTTAGCTTGTTCTTTTGCTGAACGAACCCTCTCATCGGCACTTTTTTGGGCTAGAATCAAGGCTTCTTGAAGCACATTTTTCATTTTTTCATATTCATTTAAGCTTGCTTCTTTTTCGGACAGAGCATTTCTTAGATCTTTTGTTTCCTGAGCGTAGTATTGCAATGTTTCTGCTATTGCATCTAGAAATTCATCAACCTCAACAACATCGTACCCTCTTAAGCTTTTTTTAAAGGATTGGTTTACTACATCAAGTGAAGTTAAAATTTCAACCATTTTATTATTATCCTCCTCTTTTTCTTTTATTTTCAAAAAAGCAAATATCACTTAATTGTTATTTCTGTCCCCGAATATAGAAGTGCCTAAACGAACAATGGTGCTTCCCGCTTCAATCGCAAATTCGAAATCTCCGCTCATCCCCATAGAAAGTTCAGGCAATTCAAGTCCTAACTGAGTTCGCAGAAAATCCCTTTTATTTCTTAATCCTTCAAATGCTTTTCTTATGAGCTTAACATCGTTGGTATTTGGCCCTATTGTCATAAGCCCTTCTATTGATATATGAGGGCATTTTTCCATAATATCGCTCATTAATTCTTCTGCTCCTTCCGGAGCTATCCCAATTTTACTTCTTTCGTCAGACATATTCACCTCTATGAATATCGGATATTTGCGAACATTCTGTTCTTTTGCAACCCTATTTATTGTTTCGGCCAACTTTAGAGTATCAACGCTTTCTATAAGGTCAAATATACTTACTGCTTTACGCACTTTATTGCGCTGAAGTGGACCTATCAGGTGCCAAGGAACACTGTTTTCTTCTGGCCATAACAGAGACTTATCTTCAGCTTCTTGCACCCTATTTTCTCCAAACAAATCGACAAAACTTGAAGCTATCAACATTTTTTCTATCGGGTGGAATTTGGAAACTGCCATTAATTTTACTTCTTTTTCTTTTCTATTACTTTTTTTAAGTGAAAGTTCTATCCTTTGACGTATTATCTCTATATTTTTTTTGATATCATTTGTTACCATAATTGTATCCTACCCTCTCTCGCTCCGGAAGCATCTTTTACTACGGGATCTCCGACTGAAATCCCCTTTGTTGCGAGAAATTTGCCATCTTCGATATATTTGCCTTCAACCTGTTTAATCATAACTCTTGTGCCTCGGACAAGATATACTATCTGAGTGCCGTTCTTTCTTTCAACTGATGTTGATGGTATTAATGCTCCTGACGCTCTTCCAGCCTCAATTGTTAAGGTATATTTTCTGTCTTTTAATATTTCCGGTGGAAACCAAGGCAGAGTAAGGTATACTTTGACGCTATTACCAATGTTTTTTGAAGCTCTTACTGCCGCTCTTGAAAGTATGTCCATCTCGTCTAACATAATTCTTAAGGATTTGTTTTTTATCTGTTCATTTAGATCTCCCACTAAATCTATTTTACCTATAAAGCGTAGCTCTTGTGGCAGCGCTATCAGCTTGCCAATCGGTTCTCCGGAATTTATTTCATCATTATTTTTTTTCATTTGCAACGCTTTTGTTTCAAATGGTTTTAGGTCTTCATGCCAAAGCTGAGAGTATTTCCATCCCATCTCTAAACCGTCAGTTCCGGCTATAAAATAGCCCACGTCGGGGGCTTTTATATTTGTCGTTACAGAACCTGAGGTGATAACCGCCAAAACCGTTCCTTTGCCAACTCTTACTGGACCGACCCCCTGAGGATAAGAAATTACTCCGTTTTTTTCAGATGTCAGAAGGGATTCACTCCATAAAAGGACTCCCTCTGATTTGACTACTTCTGTGTTCATACCTTGCGTAGCCCACGCTATTTCAGGGCGTAAATAATCATAGCGAGTGAAATAAAGTTTAACGCCCCATACCCAAATAATTATTATTACAAGGACAGCTATCCAGTAATCAAGTCTAAATTCTCTTTGCTCTTCATCATTCCTGGAGATTTGCCTTACCATTAGAGTACCTCTTATTTATTCCAGTATCAGAGTCATTATTTCTCTAATATCGTCTATGACTCTCCAAGCACCATGTTCTTTTAACTCTTTGGCCGAAAAATTTCCGGTTGTTGTGCCGACCCCTCTTATTCCAGCAGCAACTGTTGTTTGCATATCTATATCAGTATCTCCTACATATATGCTATTTTCATGTGGAACTCCGAGTGTTTCTAACCCTTTGTATAATATGTCCGGGTTTGGTTTGGCGTTTTTCACATCATTAAGTCCAACCGATACATCCAAGAACTCTGAGAGCTTAGTAGCTTCAAGAACAGTTGTAACATTGTGTCTGTTTGATGCCACACCAACTTTCAGCCCTTTTTCTTTTAATTCATTTAGCGTTTCTACGACTCCTGGATAAAGTATCAATCCTGCTTTCTCTTCAACCATAAAAAGCTCTCTATAGTAGTCCAACCATTCCTGTTTAAACTCTCCCCAAAAATTTATATAACAGTCTTCTATTTTTAATCCGATATTTTTCAATACTTTCTCTCTTGGCACCAAATTTAGACCGGCATATTCGGCGAGGAGATTAATGCAGCGATGTATGGCATAACTGCTGTCAACAAGAGTCATATCAAAATCGAATAGGATTGCTTCGATTTTCTCAAATTCTTTCATTTCTTACCCACTCTCATAAACATCACCTGTTGTTTTATTTATAGTGCTTAATTTATTTTTTGTTCGCATTTATCTCTTTCAATACTGGCAAATGCGTTGTGGTTATGAATGCTTTCTTGGCTAGTTACAGATACACGAAACCAAGACACTCTCGTGTCTTGATCTAAAATAAGAGCTAGTTCACGAACAGCATCCTCTACAAAACGTGGATTTTTGTATGCACGTTCAGTAATTTCTTTTTCGTCTTCTCGTTTTAATATACTGTAAATAGGAGCGGAGCCACAAGAATCTCCGATTTCTGCCAACTCCTCTATCCACATCCATTCCTTCATACGCACTTCAATTTTCGCATAAGCACGCTGACTGTGAGCACCAAATTCCGAAATTTCTTTTGAACAGGGGCAAAGAGTTTGGATAGGAGCGGTTACTTCCGTAATTAAATCAAATTCGCTTCCTTTAAGAGTTGCCTTAAAAGCTACATCGTATCTCACTCGTCCCTCTGCTCCACTTATCGGAGCTTTTTTTGTTATAAAATAAGGGAAGTAAAATTCCGCATGTGCTTCATTCGCATTGAGACGTTCTTTTAAACTTTCTAACGTTTCTTCCATATTATGCAAAGTTACGCGTTTTTCTTGCATTGTCAGAACTTCTATGAATCTACTCATGTGCGTCCCTCTGTGGTCTTTTGGAAGGTGCACTGATAGGCTAACTTCTGCAACCGTATCCTGTACTTCGTACGATCTGTCAAGAACCTGAATAGGCCAAGAAATATTGCTTATCCCAACTTGGTCAATGGATAAATTACGATTGTCACGTTCGCTTTGGACATCTCTCATTACGATATATCCTCTCGATGACATATTACAGAGGAATTTTCTGTTTCCCAAACTTGAACTTCGTATAGTTCACAATTATCACGAATCAAAGCCTTATCTATTGTCTTAAATATCCACTGTGCAATATACTCGGCCGTAGGCTGCGGAATAATATCATTTATGTAAGAATGATCCAATTTTGAAATCACAAGTTCATTCACAATTCTTTTAACCTCAGTGAAATCAAAGACCATCCCCTCACTGTCAGGTGTACCTTTTAATACAACAGATAAGTGATATGTATGACCATGCAGTTTTTCGCATTTTCCGTTGTAGTTTACTAGATTATGTGCTGCATCAAATTTAAATTTTCTACATAGTAAAATGTCTTTCACTCCCTATACTTATTTTTATATCTAAATTCTATCATTAATAGCAGGAATACTTGTTGTCCTAGTTCATCTACTCAAATCAATCTCCGCTTGTGGGAGATATACTTTTTATTAAATCATCAGAGACTGGTTGTAGATAGGTCAAAAGCTCCCTCAAAAGTTCTATATTTTCCGTCTGTTGTGCTAATGAGAACAGTTCATTGAGCTGTTTAGCTTTAGGTCTAATTTTAAATGAGTGATAGAGTTGGTTTATTGCGTTATCCCAATCCTCATCTTTCTGAGTGAAGTTAGCAACAGCAAGCAGATGATATGCTAACTGTTCTTGTGCTTCATCTTTTTTCATCGGCATTATTAGAGCTCTTTCTATCCTTAAACGCTGTAATTTTGCATTCTTAGTTTTAGTTGCCGCTCTAAGGTTCTTATCCCCTATAAGGCCGCCACCTAAGAAAATTAGTCCTGATAGTGCAATAAACACCACTAATGCTGCGAAAATTTTATAAATTTGTGAATGTTTTACTTCCAACCAATCTGTCTTCTGAGGCAAAATTTCTCTGTTTGATATTGCAAAGGCAAAGGCTAACCATACCGTAATTTCTATTCTATGAAAGGGTCTGCTGAAAAGGGCGTCAAACCAAATAAGAAATACCATGGATATTGCCCATGTTGCTTCCATTGATAATCTTTTTTTTGAGACTAAAACTTTTATGAAGGATACAATCCACCATGCTCCCAAAGAAAAAAGTAGCAATCCTCCAAAAAGTCCAAACTCTGCAACCCATTGTAAATACTCACTATGTGCCCAGTAGGTGTATTGCCATTCCATTGACGGAAATTTTGACATGGCTATGATCTGTGCTTTTAAGTAGTGCCACTTAAAATGTCCAATTCCAACCCCTTTTATAGGGTTTTCACTTATCATGCTTAATGCTGTTTTCCAAATGCCGTCCCTTTTCCCAAATGTACCGGGGTTCATGAACATATCCATAGTTTTGTTTAAAAAGTAGTATGCTCTACTCAATCCAAGCTTCGCAAGTCCTATATTAAGAGCTAGAACAAGCATTACTATTACAACTGCTTGAGCAACTTTTTTCAGTTTAGCTCTGTCTTGTGCCGTATAAAATATTATTGCGATAATTATAGTTCCGGTTAATAGGGAAAGTACACCGGCACGAGTTGTTGAGTTCCACATCCCCCAAGAATTAAATGCAAGCAAAAGAAGATTAAAATATTTGAGCATCTTTTCTGTTCTGGAAGTTGTTTTATCTGAAGAATAGAGAGTGTTTAAATATATACTGTTCATTACAGCCATGGCTATCCATAAGCCAAACATTTCTTGTTGTCCTGTGTTGCCTATGTAGTTTCCGGGAACGTTCATTATAAATGAGAAAGGTGCATTAAGATCTCTGATTAACAACTCGGCAAACAAGACATTTACTGCGGCCGCCATGTTCGCCATCCATAGAACTAATTTGTGATATTTCTCTTCTTTAAATAAGTTGTAGCAAAATATATAAAGGCTCAATAAACTGGCAAAGAAATACCATTCTTTTAAGTAAGTGGACCAAGATGTAATCTCAACCCATAAAGGTTGAAGCGTGATATAACTTAGCATTAAAAACCATATTAAACCGAAGAAGTCTAACTCAAAATTAGTGCGATTTGCTCCAAAGACAAACAAGTTGACTCCTCCTATAATTGACAGGAGTGCAATCGGCACCATTGTATATGTCCATTTCATTATATGTAGGGTATCAAACCAGCTTGGTCCAGAAAATATTAGGTTTGGTATTGATAAAAGAAAAACAACAAAAAAGTAAAAAATAAATTTTGGTATGAGAGAGACACTCTGAACTTCAGTGATAATCAGTTGTTCGGAATGATTTATAATGTTTTTTAAATTCAAGACAAAATCTCCTTTGTTAAAACTATAAAAGACGAGGTTTTGTTATTTTCAACTATTCAGAATATCCACTCACGATGCTATCTTCAAATCTTGAATATTCTTTAAAAAAGACGAGATTGACTCTCCCTGTCGGTCCGGATCTGTTTTTTGCAATAATAACTTCGGCAGTCGAGTCTTGGCTTTCTTCATGTGCGTAATATGCGTCTCTGTAAAGAAATATTACCATGTCTGCGTCTTGCTCTATCGCACCGCTGTCACGAAGATCTGAGAGTTGAGGCTTCTTGCTTCCTCCCCGTTTCTCAACGTCACGTGAAAGTTGAGAAAGAGCAAGAACAGGTACTTTAAATTCTTTTGCAATCCCCTTTAATGCTCTTGATATCTCTGAAACTTCCTGCTGACGGTTTTCTGCTCTTCTTGCTGAATTCATTAGTTGGAGGTAGTCTAAAACGATTAAACCCTTCCCCGTTTTTTGTTTAGCAAAAAATCTCCTACAACGTGATCTTAGCTCCATTGTATCTAAAGTAGAGCTGTCATCTATAAAGATTGGTGCAGAAGAGAGATTTTTCGCAGCTGTGGAAAGATTATTCCACTGTTCATTTTGAATGCTTTTCGAAAGATACAGTTGCCGCAAATTTACTCTTGAAACAGAGGAAAGCATCCGTTGTGCTATTTGTTCTCCAGACATCTCTAGACTGAAGACCAGTGCAGGAATATCTTCCTGTAGTGCAACATGCTGGGCGACATTTATTGCCCATGCGGTTTTTCCCATGGAGGGTCTCGCCGCCAATATATAAAGGCTTCCTGCTTGAAGTCCTCCCGACATTTTATCGAAGTCCTTAAAGCCTGTTGGAACACCGGTCATGGATAATCCGCTAACCAGTCTCTTTTCTATATCACTTAACGCTAACTGCACTACCTGCTTTGAGTCTCGTATTGTAGTAGTGCTTCCTCCGCTGTGTGCTATTTGAAAAACCTTTTGTTCTGCTGTTTCTAGAATTTCATTAACTTCTTTGTCCTCTGCAAAACCTAGCTTTGTTATGTCGCTTCCTACTCTTATTAAGTTTCTATGTACTGATTTATCTCGTACTATACCTATGTGATAATCAACATTTGCTGTTGTGGTCACCGCATCCAAGAGGGCCGCGATGAAAGGCAATCCCCCCGTCTTCTCTTCAAGGTTGCGTTTTGTCAATTCATCTTTGAATGAAAGGGAATCCACTGGAATACCCTTTTCATACATGTCGCTCATCAATTCGAAAGCGACACGGTGTCTGGGATCATAAAAGTCTTCGGGCAGTAGCTCCTCAACAACAGAGCATAAAGCTTCTTTCTCAAGAAGACACGCACCAAGCACGGAGCGCTCTGCTTCAAGATTAAATGGGGGAATTCTTCCCGCTGCGCCGGCAACGTTCAAGTTATTCAGTCTCCACTTTCAATGTCATATCAGCTTCAACATTTGTGTATAGCCGAACTTTAAATGGATATGTACCTACTTGCTTGACTACATCGTCTAGTTTGATATCTTTTTTATCTACTATGACAGAATATGAGGATGCTATTTGGTCTGCAATTTGCGCAGTCGTAACACTTCCAAACAGTTTTTCTCCATCACCTGTAGTACTTTTTATAAGCACAACCTTGCCTGTTATTTTACTTTTTGCAGCTTCAGCAAGACTTAGTTTTTTATCGTCTTTTTCTTTTTGGGCTTTTTTTAACTCTTTGTTTTCACGAATCTTGCCCGATGTAGCTTCTTCTGCTAATCCACGGGCTATCAAGTAATTACGTGCATACCCATCTGAGACCTCGAGTATTTCTCCTTTTATTCCTACTTTTTTAACGTCTTGTTTTAAAATGACTTTCATTTCATTTTCCTCCTTATTAACTTGCGTAAATCATAACAGATATCAAAAATTCCAACTATATATAAAATATATGAAAGAGGTGCAAAAATTATGGATAAAATCACAAACATAACCTTAAGGACTCTGTGAACTTTACGTAATGTCATAAAATACCAAGCAAGAGACAATCCCTGAACTATAAAAACAGCCCTTAATATTTCTAAAAGATTAACAGATATTACCGTCAACTGTCTTACTTCAGGATAAGCCCTACTGGTTAAATCTATGATTAGCGAAGCAAACAAAGCCCAGAAAATATTCTGAGGACAACGCCATTCACTAAATGGAGGCATTTTTACAAGGGGTACATATTTCAGACGTTTTATTATGTACGATGAACAGTAATATGAAGCTAAGCTGTCCATAGCCGAGAAAAGTATAAGCATTGCGGGCATAAGTAATGATAAGTTATTAGCCATTGTTTTTATCTGTTCTTCAATAGAAGAAACGGAAAGTTGTGCTCCAACTTTTGGGAATACTTTTATTACAGAAGAAATTATTCCGGACGTAGCATCAGCATCTATAACGAAAGGATTAACCCCTATTATCTTTGAAAAAATAACAACGAGTATCATTTTTGAAAAAAGAGATGCGAGAATAGCAGCTAGCATATAGTCAGAAGCGCTTTTTACTTTAACTGAGATTACACCAAAGGCGATTCCTGTTAGGCAAAATAGTAACGCAAACATAAGCGAAGCAACGGGATCTAACAAAAAAAAGACTATGCCTGAAGCAATAAACGCTGATAAAAACGCTATTTTATGGCCATACCTTCTCGTTATCAACATAAAGGGAACGGGTGCGATAAGCACAAAAAATGTAGATGAGAGAGCAAATCCTATGGTAAAAACAAACATAGAAATACTTATAAAAACCCAAAGAATGAGTTCAATGATTTTTTTATTGTCCACTTCTAGTCCTCCGAATATTTATCTAAAAAAAGAGAGAGCCAAAGGCCCTCTCCTCATTATAACAGCTGTATTTAAAAATTAATCCTGTGAAAACGGAAGTAATGCGATTAATCTTGCACGTTTTATTGCTCTTGTTACTTGGCGCTGATGCTTCGCACATGCTCCTGTTACTCTACGCGGAACAATTTTTCCACGCTCTGTCACAAATTTTTTAAGTTTTTCAACTTCTTTATAATCTACGTGTTCAGCCTTTTCGACACAAAAATTACATACTTTTGGTCTACGCTTGCGACGCTTACGGTTAAATGAACCTTCCATTTAAGACTCCACCTCTTCCTAGAACGGTATCTCTACATCTCCCGGGCCATCTGAATCATCCATCTCTGACACATCTAATGGGAATTCTTCTTCAAATCCATCTTCTTCCCTCAAGCTCGCCATATCACCGGAAGGCACTGCATCAGTATGCTGTCCATATTCTCCTTGATAAGAAGCGGCTGAGGAGCGATCCGAATAATCGGATGTATCATTGCTGTCTCTTCTACCTGATCCCAAGAGCACTACATTTTCAGCTACTACTTCAGTCATCCAACGACGTTGGCCTGTTTTGGGATCGTCAAAACTTCTCACAGTAATGCGACCTTCTACTAGCACAGGGCGCCCCTTGCTTAGATATTTTTCTACGATATCTGCGGTAAAGCCCCACGAAACAACGGGAATAAAATCTGTTTGATTCTGTAGTTCTCCGGTTGCTCTGTTCTTCCACTGGCGTCCAACTGCTACCGTGAAACGAGCAAATTTTTGTTTGTTAGGGGTAAATCTCACATCAGGGTCTCTCGCAAGATTTCCCATTATAACAACTCGATTAAATCCTCGTGCCATTAAGTCTACTTCTCCTCCAAATTAACAACCATGTGTCGAATAACCTGGCTTTTCAATCTAAGGATTCGTTCCATTTCCTTGATTTGCGCGGGATCGAGCTTGAATGTGTAGAGAAGGTAAAAACCCTCAACTTGTTTTTCGATAGGATAGGCAAAACGCTTTTTACCCCAAAGATCAACTTTTTCTACTTCAGCTCCTAAACCACGCACGACCTCTGCAATTTCTTCTGAGACTGCATTGTGGTCCTCCAGATCTGCCTGAAGAATTACTACCATTTCATAAGATCGCACGAATAACACCTCCTCCCCTTGGTCTATGGTCTCTTCTTTTTGAAGAGACAGGGACATACAGCAAAATATTTTAACACTGACAACTTATCTTTGCAAGTTTTTGTCATTTGAAACTATTTCTATTTTATAAATCTGTTCACCTGAACGCACAAGATCAAACTGTTCTCGTGCTAATCTGGCAATGCCCTCAGGTGAGTTATAATAATCTATTTTTTGTTGCAGCTGATGGCTCTTTCGCTTTTCAAGGACAAGTTCTTCCATTTTCCTGTCCAATGCTTTTGAAAGTGTGTCCACTCTTTTTATTTCTCGAAAGAAGGAAGCTAACAAAACAACTAGAAGAAAAGTTACTATAGCGGAATATATTACCCATCTTAATCGAGGTGCTCTCATAATTTAGTTACTCCTATGATTTTTTAGATAAATTGCTACATTTTCTCAGGTGCAGACACACCAAGAATTTTTAATACATTTCCCAATGTAATACGAGCTGCTTCAATTAATAACAATCGAGTTTTCATGATAGACTCTTCCATACCAAGTACTCTTTCTGTATTGTAAAAAGCATGGAATGCTTCGGCTAAATCGGTTGCATAGTAAGCGATCTGGTGAGGGGCCAACTCTTCTGCAGCCTTGGATATTTCTTCAGGGAAACGCGATATCTCCCGTGCAAGAGCTGTCTCTAACGGACTGGTTAAAACTGATACGTCAAAATCTGTTGTTTCTGGCATTGCGATATTTCTTTCGGAAAGCTCTCTGTATATGCTGCAAATGCGTGCATATGCATATTGAACATAAAAAACTGGGTTCTCTGATGTCGCTTTCTTTGCGAGTTCAAGATCGAAATCCAAGGTGCTGTCACAACGGCGCATTACAAAGAAAAATCTGGTGGCGTCAACTCCAACCTCATCTATTATTTCTCGTAAGGTAATAATAGTGCCGGCTCGTTTTGACATCTGTACCGGTTTGCCATCTCGTAATAAATTAACCATCTGTATTAAGAGCACTTCTAAAGAATCTTCTTTATTGCCAAATGCTTTATTGGCAGACTTTATACGCGGGACATAGCCATGATGATCTGCTCCCCAAACGTAGATAAGCTTTTCAAATTTACGTTCGAACTTGTTGTTGAGATAAGCAACATCAGAAGTAAAGTAGGTAGGAACACCATTCTGTCTTATTAATACCCTATCTTTGTCATCTCCGAATAACGTCGACTTAAACCAGAGAGCACCATCCTGTTCGTAGGCGAAATCTCCACTTTTGAGAGCCTCCATGGCTGGTTCAATTAAATTATTTGTGTATAGTGTTTTTTCAGAAAACCATACGTCAAAATTCACGCCAAAATCTCCAAGATCTTTCTTGATCATTTCGAGAACCATTTTGACAGTTTCTTCTGAAAATATTTTAAGGGCTTCTTCTTTAGGTTTATCTGCCAAAGCTTTCCCATATTTTTCTACTAGTCTTTTGGCTATGTCTTCCATATATTCTCCGTGATAGCCATCTTCCGGAATGGGAGCCTCATCTCCTCGGCCAATCACTTCGAAATAGCGAGCTCGGGCGGATTCTCCTAGCAATTCAATTTGGAGACCTGCATCATTTACGTAAAATTCACGCTCCACATTCCATCCTGCAAAATCAAGAATGGATGCCGTTATGTCTCCGACGGCAGCGCCTCTCCCGTGTCCCAAATGAAGGGGACCCGTTGGATTTGCACTGACAAATTCAACTTGGATTTTTCGTGATTCCCCGTCGTTGGTTCTCCCGTAGTTTTCGCCCTTTTCTATGGCTGTCTGAACAGTGTCTGTAATCCATGTAGTATTCAGTGTAAAATTTAAAAAACCAGGACCTGCCACTTCTATGTTTTTCACGATATTGTTTTGGGGAAGTGCATCTATTATTTTAGCGGCAATCTGCCTTGGAGCTGTGCCAAAGGGCTTGGCCAATTGCATCGCAATATTTGAAGCCCAATCTCCATGACTTGCTTGTTTCGGTCGCTCTAATCCCACCGTAAAATTATTGGGAATCTCGCTTTTATTTTCTTTTGCCACCTTACATACTGCGTCATTTAATAGTTCTTTTAAATCTTTAATTATCTGTTGCAAACCTTAACACTCCCTCAAATATTAAAACTTACTTCCCTTTTCTAAATGGAAGATCTAATAACGGCCATCTCAAACAAGCATTTAACTCATCTCTCATAGTTAACGCCAAGTTCGAGTCTATTGAAGTCGTTTTTACAACCCACGTGCTGTCCGCTACAAGCTGTGCTTTCTTTGGCCAATGATTAATGGATTCATTTAACACGGCCTTGCTTCCTACTCCCAGTTTCTTAACGGATGGCTCCATGAGCAGGTTATATCCTTTTGGCATTTGCATGCGCACTTTCTGGTCCATAATGAAGGGGAAGCGAAGTGTATAGTTAGTACTTTCTACAATCATCTCTCCCACTCTGACCGGTATCCCCCCAGGAAGACGTAAAAGGAGATTGTTCGCATGTAGGATTCCTGCAGGACACTTTACATTAAATTTCATGTTGTAACCTGTTTTTTTAGGAGACACGCCTATCGGAATCAACTGCAGTCCCGGTAAGGCGAAGTTGATATGAGATGAAATAAATTCACTGAGATTTTCTTTTTCCGGCATATTTCCTGAGGATAAAAGAACTGTCCAACCCCCTGTTGCCGTAAAATCTAGTGTCCCCTGTGCAACACCATTTTCATCCATCTCCAACAGCCAAAGTAGCTCCAGTTTATGATCCGAAGGATTCCCGGAAGATATCCTCTTTTTTTCATACCCTTTTTCTTCTACCTTATCGTTGTGAACATAAAGCGTTGTGCCAACAAGATTTGGAGCAATCACACCAAAATCTGCAGCCTGCCCGGCCTGATACTGTTCCTGCTTCCCCTTAGCCGTATGTATGTTTAAGACCGGTGCCGTCCATGTTGTTCGGGATGCGGGGCTATCTTTGTCCAACTCACTTTCAGTTTGCCACCACACTTTTGTGTCCCAACCTAATTTCTTTAACCATTTATTGAGTATTAAGGTCTTTTCCCATGGTGTCCAAGGACCTTTTGCCGGAATCTGTTCTGTGGTACGCACCCAATTACTGGGATAATTTGTAAGAGTACGTGATGGATTTTGCATCCATTCCATTAGGGATATCCCCGCTTTTTCCGCATTCGAACTTAATTCAATGGGAAAGGGGAGAGTGGGAATAGAATCTGCCAAAACTTTCATCTCTTTCAAACTTTGTTCGACGCCTTTTTTAGAACTGAAGGTCAATGAGGGTCTTTTATAAACAACAAATCCCTTACCTGCCCAAGGAGCCTGATTCATAACTTGCCACTTGTAAGATTGAGTCCCTTTGTTTTTCATAATAACTGGTTCTTTTACATCTCTTGCAATCCAGTTAAGTTCAAGCCCCTCTGGAGTTTCAACAGTTACCACTTGCTCCCAAACGGGAAGAATGCCGGCCATTTCAATTGTGCTGTCTACACCGTACCTTTTCTTTTGAACCTCTTTCACATTCAGAACAATAGCTCTCCCAACAACCTCGTTTGTGGGTTGGATAACTTTTGCCAAGGCACCTCCGTCAAGCTGCTCGTCTCGCACGTTAAGCGTTCCTTCTTTCAAACCCGTCATTGGGTTATACCATGAAGCCTCCAAAACTTCGACGGATCCCTCTGCGGGAACGGGCAGTTTTATAGTCTTCAATGTTTCCGGAATATTCTCTCCTATTAAAATAATTGTCTGTCTATTGTTTTCCATGCTTCCGTCATTGAGCATTTTAAATTCATTATTTTTAAGCCAAATCAAAGCACCAGAACCGGAAAACCCATCGATTGACGGAGCCTCTTTGTTTAAGCGCCTGACTTCTGTTGCTGCGTCCCAAGCAAAAGATATGGATGTTAAAGAAATTAAAAAACTTAAGGTTAGGCCAAAAAATAAATATTTTTTCAAGGTAAGATACCCCCTATTAGTCTCCTCTGCCGCAACACTGTTTATATTTTTTGCCGCTTCCACAGGGACAAGGCTCATTGCGACCAACTTTGTTTTCTTTCACTATCGTCTTTGTTCTCTGTGCAGTAGCTAAGGCTCCAGGGTTCTCTATATCGTCTCCATAAGCCGAAAAGCCTGATATATCAATAGTATCTCGACCCTCTGTCCAATTTTTCTTTTCGTCCCTTCTATCTGTTACAACAGAAACTTTGAGTGCATATTCTGTGACACCTTCTCTGATTTGCACCAAAGTATTTTGAAATAGATTGAACGACTCAAACTGATATTCTAATAACGGATCTTTCTGACCTATCGCCCTTAGACCTATTCCTCTTCTAAGCTCATCCATGGCTAGCAAGTGTTCTTTCCAGTTTGTGTCAAGAACTTCTAAAAAGATATATCGGAATATGTTGTTTGCAACTTCTATTCCTAATTCTTGCACCTTTAAGTTAAAGCGAGTGACAATTTCATCAAGCAAAAGCGGAGTCGATTCATCAAGATCTGCTTGTGTTTGTACATTTTCTATATGCTTTGATATACCTGGCCAGTAAAGAGCATTAAGCCTTACACTTACAGCTTGTAAAGTTGACTCAACATCATCGCCTTCTGCGAATATTCTTTCAAGTAGTGCACGTGCTGTGTCTTGAAATATATCTTTTGTTCTTTCTATAATGTCCTCGTCATTAAGAATCTCTGATCGTTCCGTGTATATAGCTTCACGCTGCTGATTCATTACATTATCAAAAGCGAGCAGCTGTTTTCTCATATCAAAATGCATCTCTTCTACTTTTTTTTGTGCATTCTCTATGGCTTTAGTCAAAAGAGGGTGTTCAATACAATCCCCTTCGCTCATTCCGAGCCTTTCCATAATTCCCTGTATGCGTTCTCCGCCAAACAGGCGTATGATATCATCCTCAAGTGCTATATAGAAACGACTTTCGCCAGGGTCTCCCTGTCTTCCAGAGCGTCCTCTAAGCTGGTTATCAATGCGCCTAGATTCGTGACGCTCTGTTCCAATAACTCTTAGTCCTCCAGCCCTCAGAACTTTTGCACCCTCCTCGGCACAAGAAGTACGAAATTCGTTGAGAAGCAGGTTATATCCTTCTAAATCTGTCTTTGGTTCCTTCCCTTGCTTTAACAATTCTTCCTTCGCCAGAGATTCGGGATTGCCTCCCAGTATTATGTCCGTTCCTCTTCCCGCCATATTGGTGGCTACTGTTACGGCTCCTAGGCGTCCCGCTTGAGCTATTATCATAGCTTCTTTATCGTGTACTTTAGCGTTTAACACGTTGTGTTTTATTTTACGAACGTTCAAAAGCTTGCTTATCTGCTCTGAATGTTCAATTGAAGTGGTTCCGACAAGAACCGGCTGTCCGTTTCTGTGACACTCGGCAACTTCATCTGCAGCCGCGTTATACTTTTCAAGAACTGTTTTATAAATTGCATCCGGATTGTCAATGCGTATCATAGGTTTGTGTGTTGGGATTACAAGTACTTTCAGACCGTATATTTCTTTGAATTCCTCTGCCTCTGTAAGAGCAGTTCCAGTCATACCTGCTAATTTTTTATACATTCTAAAATAGTTTTGAAGGGTAATGGTTGCCAAAGTCTGGCTTTCTGAACCAACCGTAACACGTTCCTTTGCTTCTATTGCTTGGTGAAGCCCATCAGAGTATCTACGGCCAAACATAAGACGCCCTGTAAATTCATCCACTATGATTATCTCATTGTCTTTAACTACGTAGTGTACATCTCTCTGAAAAAGATGGTGAGCCTTTAAAGCTTGTACAATCTTGTGTGTCAATGCTGAATTCGTAAAGTCCGTGAATAAATTGGGCAGATTCATGATTTTTTCTGTTTTTAAAATACCAGCCTCTGTTAAAGCCAGGTTTTGTTCTTTTTCCTCTACTTCGAAGTCGACACCTTTAACAAGATCTCTTGCTACTGAGTCCGCTCTTTTATAAGCATCTGTATCGTCTTCAGAGGGACCAGATATTATGAGGGGAGTTCTTGCTTCGTCTATTAATATTGAGTCAACTTCGTCAACAATACAGAATTCATATCCTCTTTGGACTTGTTGTCCCTTTTGAACTGCCATGTTGTCTCTTAGATAATCGAATCCAAACTCAGTGTTTGTTCCATAAGTAATATCTTGACTATAGGCTTCAAGACGCTCTTCCTGTGTCATGAAAGGCGACAAAATCCCTATAGTAAGTCCTAGCCCATTGTAAACAGGGGTCATCCACTCAGCATCTCGCTTTGCAAGGTAATCATTAACCGTTACTACGTGAACACCGTTACCTGCTATTGCATTTAGTGCTACGGCAAGTGTAGCCACAAGCGTTTTCCCTTCCCCTGTTTTCATTTCAGCTATGCTGCCGTCATTTAAAGCCATCCCGCCTATTAGCTGTTCTTTAAAGTGGCGTAAGCCTAACGTTCTTACTGAAACCTCCCTAACTCTTGCAAAAACTTCAGGAAGAATATCTTCTAAAGTTTCTCCTTTTTCTAAACGTGTTCGAAAAATAGAGACGGACTGTGCTAGTTCTTGATCTGTAAGTTCTTTTACTCTATCCTCATAAGAATCTATTATATCTGCTATTTTTTCATATTTAGCTATCGCTCGATCATTAGGATCGTAACCCAATGCTTTTATTATTCCGCTAAAAATGCCCAATCTCTATTCCACCCTTCAAAAACAAAACACCTTCATAATTACTGCTTTTTGTCGTTCGGTGATTATATCCTTTAGTATGTATGACCGTCAAAGTAAAACGGCTTAAGTTATAAACCGGCCATCATTAAAGCAAATACTTTTGTCTCATTTAACATATGTTCAATTTTTGAGTATTCATTTGGCATATGAGCAACCGCATCCTCTTGTCCCCAGACTACAACAGGGATCCCCTCTTTGCGCAAATAGGCAGCACATGTCCCGCCTCCAATGCCTCCTATTTTGGGAGTTATCGGTATTACCTGTAGTAATGACCTTTGTAATAAATCCACTACAGGAGCATCTGGCGATGTTGCTGCAGGGGCCTGCTCTTTTTGTATAAACTTGTACTGAATTTTAGTTTTTGTCCTATCTGAAAATTTCTTTATTTCTGAATCTATGACCTTAGAAATTTTATCAATATTGATTGAGGGCAAAATTCTACAATCAAAACAGAAAAGCTCTCTGCCCGGGACTGTGTTTATATTTTCAACATTTGTAATGCGACGTGTCGGTTCAAATGTTGAAATAGAGGGTGAAAAAAGGCTATTCATATCTGGGAAAGCTGAGTGCAAAGCCATGTCAAGTGATACTGAGAATTCATTTGCGACTCGGCAAGAATTGTTACCGAGGTTCGGTGTACTAGCATGCACCTGTTCCCCGATAACTTCAAACTCAATCCAACATGTGCTTTTTTCAGCGATCTGAATGAAACTACCATCACTGCTACCTGCATCGGGAACTACTATAAGATCGTCCTTGTTGAAGAGATTCTGTTTCATCAGATAACGAATGCCATGTTCACTGCCAACCTCTTCTGAAGCTACAAAACAGAGGCATATTTCAAATTGAGGAGTCACCTTGTTTTCCAACAAAGCAAGTAGAGAATAGAGTGATGCAACTATCTCTTGTCCATTGTCGCTGCTACCTCTACCATAAAGCTTGCCATCTTTAAAAAACGCTTGGAATGGGTCTGTCATCCAAAGAGAAAGGTCGCCGGCCGGAACAACATCCACATGAGAAATAATCCATAACCGTTTTTTTGTCTTGCCCTTTATTTTGACAATAATGTTAGGACGAACACCTCGTTCAGCAGCAGAATCCTCCGAATTATAAACCTTCACTTCGTCTAGTCCGAGTTGCTTGAGTTTCTCCAATATATATTCCGCTTTTCTGTACTCGCCCAATCCGCCGTCAATAGGATTAATCGCAGGAATTGATATCAATTCAGATAGAGTTTTTATCATATCCGTTTTAAAAAGCTCGATGGTATTAAATAATTTTTCTTTCACTTGAGTTCTGCCTTTTTTAATTAATTTAAACGTTTCTAATTTTACAAATTAGTAAAGCATATCTACACTTTTTATGAGGTAATCAGCACCTGAGAGCACCGTCAACAACATAGCAATCCACATTACTATTATTGCTCCTGGCAAATTAAATATGAGGGCGATTACCCCCAATATTTGACTTATCGTCTTGTATTTGCCTAGCTTTGATGCTGCGATGACCACTCCCTCAGAAGCGGCTATCATTCTGAGTCCCGTCACCATAAACTCTCTGGCCACAATAATTACAACCATCCAAGCTGGAATTCTATGCAATTCTACCAACGCAACTAGCACCGCTACAACCATTATTTTATCCGCAAGAGGATCAATGAATTTGCCAAGGGTCGTCACTTGTCCCTGTTTTCTGGCAATATATCCATCAGCGGCATCTGTGATTGAGGCTACTATAAATATAAATCCCGCGATTAGATCTCCAATACTTACCCCTTCAATAAAACCGAACTGGGTTCTCAATGTCAAAAAAACCATCACGACTGGAACAAGAAAAACTCGTGATAGACTCAAAATATTAGGTAAATTTAATGGGGACATTGACATTCTCCTCCGTAAAATTATTCTCTTCTTTATATATTTATTAAAAAACAATAATACTCATAAGTTTTTATTAATAACTCATATAATTTTATAACTATTTTTTTGAGAATTTAACAATTGTAACACCATATCCGCCTTCTTCTGGAGCTCCCAGATTATGTTCAACGACGTAAGGAATGCTTTTGCATAACAGTTGAATTTCTTTTCTAAGTATACCCTCACCTCTGCCATGTATAACTGTTACCGAATCATACCCGGCTCTATACGCCTTATCTAAGTACTGCTCTACCATAGGGATAGCTTCATCTTTGGTCATATTTCTAACCATTATTGAACTCGGTACTCCAGTAGGGCGTGGTATTTTTATCTGAAAATTAGGGGTATTCCTTTTTGTTTTTTCCTCTGTTATTTTCGTTAATCTTGCCAAAGGAACATCTATTTCTAACGCTCCTACTCTAAGCTTTGCTTTATTCCTCTTGACGTTAATCACTGTTGCGCTGCCTTTTGTCCCTATTATGCTGACTGTATCTCCAACCATTAGTTTTTCTTTAGAAGCAACGACAGATTGTTTTGCGATTTTTTTCTCGTTTCTATCTTCTATTGACTTTTGTATTTTGTTGAAGTGCAATCTCTTTTTTTCAAGCTCTCTTCTTGCTTCAGATTCGACCTTGGCATCCTCTATTTTTTTTATAAGAGCTTTAGCGGAGTTTTCTGCATTTTTTACTATGCTTAACGCTTTTTGGTCAGCTTTGCCTATTAAATCATCACGTTTTTCAACTATTTCAGAAATTTTATTTTCGTATTCTTTCCTAACTCTTTCTAATGTTCCCCTGAGTTTATTAACCTCATTTTTCTCTCGCTCTAAGTTTTCATTTTTTGTGTGCAATTCATTAATAAGCTCAATCATATTCACTTCATTGTCTTTTATAACCGCACTCGCTCTCATTACTATATCCTCAGGTAATCCGAGTTTTTCTGCTATCAACAATGCGTTGCTACGGCCTGGAATACCTATGAGTATTTTATAAGTTGGAGAAAGAGTAGACGTGTTAAACTCTACTCCTGCAGTTTCTATCAATTCTTTTGAAAGTGCATATTTCTTTATTGGGTTGTGATGCGTAGTAGCGAGAACTAAGGCCTTTTTTTCAAGAAGCCAATCGAGCAGGGCAATGCCCAGTGCAGCTCCTTCCTCTGGATCTGTTCCCGCACCAAGTTCATCAAGAATTATAAGAGATTTTGGTGTAACTTTTTTAAGTATATCCTTTATGTGAGTAACGTGCCCACTGAATGTAGATAAGCTTTGTTCTATGCTTTGCTCATCACCAATATCTGCAAACAGTTCTCCTATATCGCCAATAAGAGAGCCTTCACTTGCCGGGATTGGAAATCCCATCCAGCCCAAAGTTATACATATTCCAGCTGTTTTTAGAGCAACTGTTTTGCCCCCGGTATTGGGCCCTGTTATTACTAAGATACGGTAGTTTTTACCGCAATTTATTTCGATAGGAACCGCTTTTTCCCCAAGCAGTGGATGTTTGGCTCCTTTAAAATCAAACATTATATTCTCCGTTAATTGTGGAGTTTGCCAATTATTCAGCCTTTGCATTTCTGATAGTGCAAAAAACAAATCCAATGTTCCTAAAACACTCTCTGCATCAAGGATGGCTCTTATTCTTTTTGTTATTATCCCTGTTAATTCTCGTAGAATACGCTGTTCTTCCTGTGTTTCAACGTTAAAGGCAGTGCTGTATTCATTATTAAGCTTTAAGAGTGAGTGCGGTTCCATGTAAACGCTATTTCCGGAACTTGAACGATCTACAACTGTGCCAGGGAAAAGACTTAAAGCATCTTCTCGAACTATAACCGTATAGCGGCCATTTCTGATGGTTAGAACTCGTTCTTGCAACATTGATGCAGTAGATGGATTATTCAGAATAAAATGACTTTTTTTGCGAATAGCATCTCGAAGAGAGCGAGAGGCTTCTCTCGCTTTTTTGAGCTTATCTGAAGCGTTATCATATAATCTACCATCGAGATCCAGCACATTCAGAGCATCTATTTCATGCACAAAATCACGCAAAATCTTTGTAAAATAAGAAAATTCCGGATATTTATCCAGTTCTGACAAGAAACATATTCTTAACCGTGAAACAAGTATTAGTAGTATCTTTATTTTTAGAAGGTCGGGGCCAGAAAGGAATCCTGTATCTGATGCTTCTTCCAAAAGAGATATGACGGAGGCTAAGTCTTTATTCCACGGCAGTTCACCGTTTTTTTCACAATACCTTTTAACTGCAATAAAAAGATTTTGTCTTTTTCTTAACTCATTAATCTCTTCCGCTGGTTCTACTTTTAAAGCGACATTCACTCCCAGTTCGCTACGACACTGTTTTGAAATAAGGGAGAGAACTTTATCAATCTCTAAGTTTTTAAACGCTTTTTCATCAACATACATTTCGAATTACTTCCAGAGAACATTAAAATCGTGCATGACTAATGTTCCATTTCGTTCTTAGGGTAATTGGAGCCTGTGCGATAGGGGCGAAGTATTTCTTCAAGTGTACCTTCCGGCAAGCTTGAAGCATTGGGAAAGAGTTTAAAGTCTACTAGCAAATGCCTAACAGTTGGCCAATGTCTTCCCGAATAACGAAGTATATCGCTTGAAGACATCCATGTAGGGCTTGCAACGGGAGAGAGTAGAAACCCAGATATCAATACAACATATATGACTAAAGCCGTCTTTATCAACCCAGAGAAAAAACCAAGCAGTTTATCCATTCCACCCATACTGGCCGCAGAAATTACACTTTTGAAAGCACTTCTAAAAATTGCAATGATAATCGTTGTTAAGAGCCATACAATGATTATTGCAATGAATTGCGCTAAATAGCTGTTCATTCCCAAAATACTTTCTAGGACTGTGCCCAAAGTACCGGAAAATTTAAAAGAAAGGTAAATAGAGCAAACAAGCCCCAATAAGGTTATTGCCTCACCAATAAAGCCTCGAAAAATCCCTCTTATTACAAAATAACAACCTAAGATTACAAAAAAAATATCTAATGCATGCCAGTGAGCAAACATCAGTCTTCCAGTTCCTCTATATTGTCGATTAATCCCTTGAGTTTCAGTGCGATACTGTTGCTTTTATGGGAAATTGACATTAGAGCAAGAAAAAGCCGCTCTTCTTGAGTGAGTTGGGGGGAGAAGGAAGAAACTGCGTCTTGGACAGTACGAACTATTGAACAGAAAAAATTTTCTTCCAGAGGCGTACTTAGTGTATATCTTTGGCGACCAACTACAAAGGAATATTTCCCGTCTTCTGTTTTTTTTATCTCCGACATATCTCCCATCTGCGACTGCCCCCTCTCTACAAAATCTCAACGCTAAAAAATCGTATGCTCTTTCTCTTCCTCTTCTTCTTTTTTTTCATCAGGAATCATAGACTGCATGCGTCCCAATAACCCTTGAAGCTTATTGGTAATTTCAGTCTTTTCTCCTTCATTTTCGTTGCTTCTTCTGGATAAGTCTTCTTGAAGCTGGAGAATCTCAAGATCTCTATCCTCAATGACACTGAGAAGTTCTTTGTTTTCTCGCAAAAGGCTGCTATTTTCTTCCTTCAAGTTCTTCATAAAAGAGTCAATTTTATCTATAGCCTTTTCTATATTTTCTATTTGCTGCATTATTTATACACCCCCATATGAAGTATAAGGCAATATTATTGGTTTTTCTATTTTTATCTTCGAATCTCTCCGCCTAATTTGTTGTTTAAATTCTTTGTGATTTGCTTTGTAATAAGTTCAATCTTGTCGGACGTTAGAGTACCTTCATCAGAACCAATCCACGTGCGGAAGGTTACTGACTTTTTACCGTCTCCAATTTGCGAACTCCTATACTCGTCAACAAAACTAATATCTTTTACGAGTTCTGTTTTAGAGACTATCTTGTGAATCTCTAGCCACTCAACTGTTTCATCAAATATTATTGATAAATCGAAATTAACCAGAGGGAACTCGGGTAAATGAACAAAGACATTGTCCCGCGACGCTAGGGACTTAAGCGTTTCAATATCCAGATCAAAAATAACAGTTAAACTCCGTTTTATTCCTGAATCATGAGCAACCTTTTGACAGACAAGCCCTATGTCACCGATAATTTCATCATTACTGACGATATTAACCCAAAGTTTTTCATCCGACCAAACTGGTTTTTTAAGGTGTGCGAATGAAAGTTCTTCAATCTGAACTACTTTGTGCATATATTCTATGACACCTTTAGCCTCTCTAAAAAGTGTTCTACCATCACTTCCCACAAAAGCCGCCGCTAAATGGCGCGGCATGTCAGGCAATACTTCCGAGGTTGTATCCTTAGAACTGTCTTTGTTGTTTCTAAAGGTTTGGGTTAATTCAAATATGCGAAAGCTCTCATAGTAACGTAAGTTAATAAACACTGATTTTAATAATCCAGGAATAAGGGAGGAGCGCAAATGCCTTTCATTTGGAGCCGGAGGTGCACTTAGTTCAAGCATATCAGTACCGTCTATCCCAGATGCTACAATATATTCCTCGTCCACCCATGGGTAAGTAAAGATTTCTTGCATATTACAACGAAAAGCCATATATTCTCGTATTGAACGTTCCATTGCTATACTTCTTTGATTTATTGCTTTATCTAATAAAACAGTTGGAGGTATAAAATCGAAATTCTCGTACCCTATCATACGAGCTACTTCTTCCAATATATCATCGGGGAGAGAAATATCTCCCGTTGATCTCCAGGAAGGCGCTTCAACATACATCGAATCTCCTGCAAATGAAACTTTGAAACCAAGTGACATTAGATATTTTTTTATGTCGTCTTCCGGAAGTTCTTTTCCTAGCCTTTTATACAGGAAGTTCAAACTTACTTCAATTTTAGAATTTTCTAATGAGGAAGGATATCTATCGACAAAACCGATTATTTGGGATTCTGGGAACTCGCTTTTAAAAAGTTCTGCTGTAATAGCCACTGCATCATCAACTCTTTGCGGGTCAATAGCCTTTTCGTAGCGTGAAGAAGCTTCTGTTCTCTTATCAAAGCGCTTTGCTGTTCTGCGTACTGAAAGTGCGTTGAAATTAGCTATCTCTATTATCAATTCTGTAGTGTCGCTCAGTACCGAACTTAATTCCCCACCCATAACCCCTGCCAAAGCAATAGGCCCTTTGTCATCCGCAATTACAAGATCTTCTGTTGTCAGCTCTAACACTTCTCCATCAAGCAATTCTAGTTTTTCATCCGGGGAAGCCAATCTTATATTGATATTTCCGGTCACATGGGTTCGGTCAAAAGCATGAGTAGGCTGTCCGGTAACCATCATGGCATAATTTGTTATATCTACCGGAAGATTTATAGGTCTAACACCCACTCTCCAAAGAAGGCTTTGGATTTCAAAAGAGGATGGAATGTTCTTGATATTTTTTATAATCAAGGCTGCATAACGAGGACAACGTGCCTCTGATTCAATACATATTTCCAAGCCGTCTGACTTATCCGGCAAATCTACTTTTTTAAAAGGCTTCAATTCACAATTGTATATGGCTGCAAATTCTCTTGCCATTCCATAATGTCCCCACAAATCAGGGCGATTTGTCAGTGACTTGTTATCGATATCAAAAATGATGTCGTTTATATCAAGAGCATCTGCCACGGATGTTCCCGGCTTTACGTCAAAGTCTGATATATCCATAATTTCTGCAGGTTGGGTTATTGGAAAAAGCTCCTCTAAACCTATTTCCGAAGAAGAGCAAATCATGCCGTTACTTTCCACGCCACGGAGTTTTGTTGGTTTTATTTCTACAATATCGTTCATCCCGTGCCAAGCAACTTTAGCTCCCGGCGTTGCCACTACTGTCAACTGATTCTGTTTAAGGTTGGATCCTCCACAGACTATGATACTTGGTTCATTTTCTCCAATATCTACCTTGCAAACTCTAAGTTTATCTGCATTTGGATGTGGTTCTACCGTTAATATCCGTCCCACTACAATATTTTCAAATTTCTCTGCAATACTTATCACTTCCTCAACTTCAACCGTACACATAGTAAGGTCGTGAGCAAGTTTTTCCTTTGAAAGCTCTTCAGGAAGATCTACATATTTTTTTATCCAATTCAAAGAAAGTTTCATTATTGTTATCTCCTATTTAAACTGATTAAGAAAACGAAGGTCGGCACTGTGGAACAACCTTACATCATCAACACCATAACGCATCATTACGAGACGATCCAGACCTATATTAATATAAAAACCCGACCAGATAGAAGGATCTAAGCCTGCTGCACGAAGCACGTTCGGATGAGGTGTGCCGCCCGGCATTACTTCTATCCAACCAACATGCTTACATACTTTGCACCCCACCCCTTCACACACCAGACATTCCATATCTATTTCAAAACCTGGCTCAACAAAAGGGAAATAACCTGCTCTCATTCTCACTTTTACATCCCGGCCAAATACTTTATCTAGAATTGTTTTGACTAATATTTTACCCGAAGCGAAGGAAAAGTCTTTATCTATTATTAAAGCCTCATACTGAAAGAAAGCTCTTTCATGACGGGCATCGGTCGTCTCACTGCGGTAGACTCGCCCCGGATATACGAACCTAGCGGGGGCTCCATGTTTTTGCAGATAACGGACACTGGCTCCTGTTAGGTGGGGCCGCAAACATAAACGTTTCGCTCCATGCCCCCTATCATGATCTTTTATCCAATATGTATCCATGCTCTCCCTTGCCGGATGTTCCGGGGGGAAATTTAAATTATCAAAAGCAAAAAGTTCACTTGTTATCTCAGGCCCATTGTAAACTTCAAAACCTAGCGAATTAAAAGCATCATTTAGGTCATAACACATTTGAGTTATGGGATGAAGTCCCCCATTTGAAGGTTCTATGCCAGGTAAAGTAATATCAACAATTCCTTTAACCGATGAAACATTGCTTAGCAGCTGCTCTTGATGCTGTTCTATTGCGTTGCTTAATATTTGTTTAACTTCATTAGCTGTTTGTCCCAGTATTTTCTTAACCTCAGGAGCGGCCAGTCCAATACTTTTTAATATTTCCGTAACTTCTCCTTTGCGACCTAGCAATTTGGCCCTAACTATCTGGAGCTCATCTGTAGCAAGAGTGTTCTTTATTCTCCCTAATCCTTCTTCTTTTATCTGTTTCAGTTTTGAAAAGAGATCGTCTTTTAACAAACTGTCCCTTTCTATCTGATTATTTTCTTTAGATGTATTAAGCACTTTGTCTTCCCCCAATATTTTAAGGCAATTTATATTATCACATTAAAAAATTACAACTTATATGTTATTCTACTGTTCTTTTGATACCAATTTATTCATGGAGTCTTTGTGCCCTAATACCCACAATTTATCTCCAGTTTCAAAGGGTCTGTTAGGTAGGGGAACCAATTGTTTCCCATTATGTTCAAGCAAAACAGCAACAGCGTCATATCTCTGCATAAAACGCAAATCCGCTATTGTTTTTCCAATCATATCTTTGGTAGGAGTAATCTTCCCCAAAACGAAATCTCCTCCATCTATCTTTGTGAAACTATCATACCAGGGGTATACCATATTTTCAGCCATGTGCTGTCCCATTTGCCTCTCGGGCATAATAACAGAGTGAGCGCCAACACGATTTAATACCTTTGCATGTACGGCATTAGATGCCCTGGCAATTACTAATGGAACACCAATGTCCACTAATATAGATGTGCATAAAATACTAGCTTCTATTGATTCGCCTATTGCAACAACAGCTACGTCAACTTCTTTGGCTCCGATTTTTATTAAGGAAGCTTCATCTTCTACATCTATCTGTGCAGCAACGTCTATTTTCTCAGCCATCTCTGTAACTGGTGCTATCTGGTTATCCACTCCAATAACTGTTTGTCCAAGCTCCACAAGCTTTTCAGAAAAGGATATCCCAAAACGTCCCAGTCCTATTATTAAATATACCTTTTTATTGTTTGTCATGTTACAACCTCCAAACTTTTGGTCTTTTAGTTTGAGTTTACCTGAACCTTTCTATCCTATTAGGATATTTATATCCGGATATTTTACTTCTGGCCCCTTATCTCGAGAAACTATTGAGGCAAAAAATGTCAGGATTCCGACCCTTCCCCAAAACATAAGAAGAACAAATATCATTTTACCAGCAGTAGAAAATTTTGCAGTAATTCCTGTGGTTAATCCTACAGTTCCCATCGCAGATGCAGATTCAAAAATTATGTCGGAAAACGGAAGTCCTTCAATAAAAGTAAGGAGTATAGCCGCAATAAAAAAAGTCATAACATATACTACTGTTAAAGCCAGAGCTCGACGTTCAGTGATATGAGGAATCGTTTTATGCATAAAGGTGGTCTCTCTTCTGCTGTGCAACTCATTCCATACTGATATAGCAAGCACTCCAACTGTGGTTGTCTTAATTCCTCCACCTGTAGAGGAGGGAGACGCTCCAAATACCATTAATATTATCATTACTATACGTCCCAAAGTGGAGAATTGTGCAGGAGACAATGTGTCATATCCTGAAGTTCTGCAAGTTATACTTGCAAACAGAGCATTCCAAATCCTGGAAAGATAGGGGAGATCTTTCAACGACTCATTCCAATCAGAGATAAGAATTAGGATTGTGCCTATGAACACAAGAGAAAGTGAAATAAAAATGACGATTTTAGAGTAATAAGATAATTGCTTTTTCTTAGAGATCATCTGCCAACATTCAACTACAACAGGAAACCCTATTCCACCTAGTGTAACAAGAATCATTATAATTCCGGGAATGAAATATGAGGACGAAAAAACCTGCATGCCATTTATTATTGGCGAAAAACCTGCGCTACAAAAAGCACATATAGAGTGAAAAATAGCGTAATATATTGAATTCAGATAAGGGTCTCCATGAAGTCTAAAACCCCAAAAAAGGAAGAGAGCTCCTGTAAGTTCTATAAAAAGAGTATAGTAAATTATTATCCTAAAAAGTTTTACTGCTCCTTGTAGACCTTCCACACCTAGTCCGGAAAGAAATGACATACGGTTTCTTACACCGATACGCTTTCCTACTGCCATAGCCAGGAACATCATTCCAGTCATAAATCCTAATCCACCAAGCTGAACCAGCATTAATAAGATGATTTGTGATAAAAACCCCAATTCTGTCGCAACATTTACAGTGGTCAAACCGGTCACACATACGCCTGATGTTGCAAGAAAAAGTGAATCTACAGGTGAAATCGGAATGTTGTAAATATACTTATTAGACAAATATAACAGAAAGGCTCCCACTAGTATAACTAGCAGGAAGCCCTGTATAATAACTCTTTCTATCCTATATGAAGTGCGAAAAAGCAAGATACTCCCTCGCTTAGAGGGCCGCTTTAGCCTTCTCGACAAGCTGAGCAAAAGCAGCCATGTCATTTACTGCAAGATCGGCAAGCATTTTGCGATTTATTGCTATATTTCCTTTTTTAAGCCCACTAATTAAAGCGCTGTATGCCATACCGTTTGCTCGTGCGGCTGCATTTATACGTACAATCCAAAGCTTACGAAAATCTCGTTTTTTCCTTTTACGATCTATAAATGAGCTTGATAAAGCATGCAGATAGGCTTCGCGAGCACGACGTGTTACGTTTTTCTTCTGCCCCCAGAAACCTTTTGTCACTTTATATAATTTTTTTAATTTATTACGACTTGCGCTAGAACCTTTTACTCGCATTTTGTGTCACTCCTCTAATTATCTTTCTAATTTTATTTAAGTTTAATCGTAGGGCAATACTTTTTTAACGTGTGATGCTACTGCGAGCGGAAGTATTCCCTTTTTCTTTAGGCGGCGCAAGCGTTTAGAATTCTTTGTTGATAGAAGGTGACCCCTTCCACTTTTTTTAAAGCTTACCTTGCCAGTTCCCGTAAGTTTAAAGCGTTTTTTTGTGCCTGAATGTGTCTTCAGTTTAGGCATTGCCTGTTCCTCCTCTTTTATACGTACCCATAGTCGGGTGTGTGGTCAATTTTATGCTTCTGTTTCCGTATTAGTATCTGTATTCTCTTCTTTGATTGCTGTTTCTGCCGCAGACGCCTCTTCTGCGAGCACTGCTTTTACAGATTTGGCCTTAGCTATAACTTCGGGGGGCAGAGGGGCTATCATGATTCTCATGTAGGATCCTTCCATACGAGGTTCACTCTCAACCTTGCCTAGCTCTTCAACCTCAAGTATTACTTTATTAAGGACTTCCCGTCCCCTATCCAGAAAGGCCATCTCACGTCCGCGAAAGAAAATCGATGTTTTAACTTTATTTCCCTCTTTAAGGAATTTTCTTAATGCTTTTACCTTAAAGTCGTAATCATGTTTGTCAATTTTAGGACGCATTTTTATTTCTTTTACTACATGACTCTTTTGTTTTTTTCGAGCATCCTTATCTTTTTTCTGCTGCTGAAAACGATATTTGCCGTAATTCATTATGCGACATACTGGCGGCTTTGCAGTAGGTGCGACCTCAACGAGGTCTAGTGCTGCATCCTCTGCCATCTGTAGTGCATCTGCTATTTTAACTATACCTCGCTTCTCGCCCTTCTCATCGATGAGAAGAATCTCTGCTGACTTAATTTCCGTATTAACTCTAAACTCGTCTTCTTTTATGTTTGTTGCTATGGCGTTACACCTCCTGAGATATTTTTTCCAAATAAAATGAGGCTCGATGCAAAATGCACCAAGCCCCAGACTCTTTCTACGGGGGTCAACCTGACAACCGAAAACATCGGCAGGTGAGAGGTGCATCCTCTGCTTAGAAACCCATTATTATTTATCAACTTGAGAATAATAACATATTAACTTTTATTATGCAAATTATGCAAGTCGCTTGTAAAATTTACTTAATTTAATTATTAAATCAAGGCCTAATTTTTTATTGGATTAAACTCTCCACCCAAATGTGTCAAAAGCGTTTCCATATCCATAGAGCCAATATCTCCTTTAGACCTATCTCGTACAGAAACTGTTCCCGAATCTACCTCTTTCTGACCTATAATGAGCATATATGGTACTTTCTGAAGTTGAGCATCCCTAATTTTCTTTCCAAGCTTTTCATCTCTTTCGTCAACTTCAATACGGAGCCCCTTTGCTTGAAGCTCTTTCTTTAGTTTCATAGTGTAATCGGCAAAGTTAGAGCTGACTTGAAGGAGTCTCAACTGAACAGGTGCGATCCAGAAAGGGAAGGCCCCTGCATAGTTTTCAATGAGTATGCCCATGAATCTTTCCAAACTACCCAATACCGCTCTATGAATCATCACTGGACGATGTTCCGCTCCGTCAGCACCGATATATGTCATTTCAAACTTTTCTGGCATTTGGAAATCCAGCTGGATGGTTCCACACTGCCAAGTTCTTCCTATGCAATCTTCCAGATGGAAATCTATCTTCGGTCCATAGAAAGCGCCATCACCTGGATTGAGCTTAAAAGGAGTTCCTGTTTCTTCTAAAGCCTCTTTTAATTTTTCTTCAGCTAAATCCCAAAGAGCTGGATCCCCCATCGAATCTTCCGGCCTTGTTGAAAGTTCAATATAATAATTAAAACCGAAAACGTCTTTATAAATGTAGTTGCTTAAGCTCATAATCGCCTTTATTTCATCCTTTATCTGTTCGGGAGTACAATAAATATGGGCATCGTCCTGTGTAAAGGCTCTAACACGCAATAGGCCATGCAATGCCCCCGTGCGTTCATGCCTGTGTACGAAACCCAGTTCAGCCACTCTCATAGGCAATTCTCGATAACTGTGTATATCATTTTTGTATACAAGTATCCCGCCGGGACAGTTCATCGGTTTTATTGCAAAAGGAGCATCGTCAATAGTAGTAAAATACATGTTGTCTTTGTAATGATCCCAATGTCCAGATCTAAGCCAGAGAGCCCTGTCAAGTATCATGGGTGTCTTAATTTCTACATAATCTCTCTTTGCATGCTCAACTCTCCAAAATTCTATGAGTTTATTCATGACAGCCATGCCATTTGGAAGGAAGAAAGGAAAACCGGGGCTTTCTTTGAGGAAAGTAAACATTCCAAGCTCTCGCCCTAATTTTCTGTGATCTCTTGCTTTAGCTTCCTCCAAACGACGAAGATGTTCCTTTAATTCATCTTCGCTTCCGAAAGCCGTCCCATATATTCTTGTAAGCATTTCATTTTTTTCATCTCCGTGCCAATATGCACCTGCAAGAGAGAGAAGTTTAAAAAACTTGCAACTGCCAGTGTGCGGCACGTGTGGGCCACGGCATAAATCTGCAAAATCTCCTGCTTTATAAATAGACAGAACTTCACCTTCGTCTATATTTTGAATCATCTCTACCTTCAAATCTTCTCCACGTTCTGTGAAAAATTTTATAGCTTCTACTTTTGGGAGCTCTTCTCTTATAAATGGGATTTTTTCTTGTGCTATCCTTCTCATTTCAGCTTCAATTTTTGGAAGGTCTTCATCAGATATCGGTTTAGGGAATCTAATATCATAGTAGAAACCATCTTTTATTGACGGCCCTATTCCAAACTTTGCTTCCGGATATAGGCGTAAAACTGCATGAGCCAAAAGATGAGCCGTTGAGTGCCGTAGTATGTCAAGGCCCTCCTCCATATCAGCTGAGATAGGAATAATCTCTGTGTCTTCTGTTAGTATTTTATCGAAAGAGACAAAAGATCCATTAATTTTCGCTCCTAAAGCTTTTTTTAGACGCCATATTTCGAAAAGTTGGCGAACTGATACGCTGTCTGCTTCATAGCGTTTACCTTCCGGTGTTGTAAAAAATGCCATAAAATTACCTCCTTTATAAAAATACAAAACCGCCATCCTGAAAAATCAGGAGGCGGCTATCACCACGGTTCCACTCCAATTCAACCTGCTCACAGGCCCTCTTCGCGCTATACAGGGCGCACCCTAATGTCTTATCCATTTGGCTTCGACATCTGCTCTGGGGTGGTTTTCAAAAATTCATATCAGGAATCTTTCACTTCCTAAATATGGGACTCCCTCTCTGTGATACGACCGTTTTATACTTTTCCCCTTCATTGCATTGTATCTATTGATAAATCTTAGATTTTTATACTACTCGTCATGCTTATTGTCAAGTTGAGTAAAATGCTGCGACTTAAAACGCCTAGTTTACCCCAGTGCTTCCAAACCCTCCGGATGAACGGTCTGTATCTTCAAGTTCATCTGTTTTTACGAGACTGACCTGCATTACAGGCGCAAACACTATTTGTGCTATTCTATCCCCCGGCTCAACAATAAAGTCTTCATTGCCAAGATTGGCAAGAATAACTTTTATTTCCCCACGATAATCAGAATCAATTGTCCCAGGTGTATTGAGAACAGTTATTCCTTTTTTTAACGCCAGTCCACTGCGCGGACGTACTTGGGCTTCGTACCCAATAGGAATTTCTAAGAATAACCCTGTTCCAACACAAGCTCGTTCGCCGGCTGTAATTCTCGCTGATTCTGAGGCGCGTAAATCCATTCCGGACGATCCGGGAGTTGCGTAAGCAGGAAGAGAAATATTATTTTCAGTTTTTACTTTTATGACTATTTTATCCATTTAGTGAATTCTACCTTCTCTTATCTCTGTCAAAACGCCTAGCCGGACGTGCTTCTCTATTTTTGTCTGAGCTTGGGAAATCTTTGCGTGACCTCCCCATGTTTTCATGTCTGACACCATCTTCATTTTTGGGGAGATTTGCGTATTCTTCTTCCCTTTGCTTTTCTATTTCAATTTGTTCTTCAAATTTAGGATCTTGTGAAAGTTCGTCCAACATACTTAACAGACGTTTACGGCTTAGGTTCACTCTTTTCATGTCATCTATTTCTTTTACCGTGACTAAAACTTTGTCTCCTACATTTAGGGCACTTTCTATTTTAGGAATACGATGGTCGCTTACTTCACTTATGTGCAGCAACCCTTCTTTACCGGGAAGAAGTTCAACAAACGCTCCAAAGGTCATAAGCCTTGTAACGGTCCCAACATAGTTTTCTCCAACTTCAACTTCGCGTACGATATCCTGAATTAATTTGATTGCGATTTGAGCGGACTCATTATTTACAGCCGCAATTGACACCACACCGTTATCATCTATATCTATTTTTGCGCCTGATGTCTGAACCAAAGAGCGAATTACAGCACCGCCCTTGCCTATAACATCCCGAATTTTTTCAGGGTTAATCTGCAGTGTCGTAATTTTCGGAGCAACTTCCGCTACATCTGATCTCGGTTCTGATATAACTTCATCCATAATATCCAACAGTTGAACTCTTGCTTTATTGGCTTGTCTGAGTGCTTTTGTCAAAATCTCTCTATTGATGCCACCGGCCTTATTGTCCATTTGAAGTGCAGTAACTCCTTCTCTTGTACCAGCAACTTTAAAGTCCATATCTCCGTAATGATCTTCAAGACCTTGAATGTCTGTTAATATCTCATACTTGCCATTTTCTGCGATAAGCCCCATTGCAATACCTGCAACCTGTTTTTTTATTGGTACACCTGCCGCCATCATGGAAAGACTTCCGCTACAAACACTTGCCATGGAACTAGAACCATTTGATTCCAAGATGTCTGAGACTTGACGAACAACGTAAGGGAAGTCCGCTTCAGAAGGAAGTACGGGAGCCAACGCTTTTTCAGCTAGAGCACCATGTCCTATCTCTCTTCGTCCCGGGCCACGCATAGGTCTAACCTCTCCAACTGAATAAGGGGGGAAGTTGTAATGCAGTATAAATCTCTTAGAAGGCTCGTCTAATTTAAGGCCGTCCAATACCTGGTCATCTGTTCCCACTATTCCTAAAGTGGTGACACCTAAAGATTGGGTTTCACCGCGTGTGAAAAGAGCTGAGCCATGTGCCATTGGGAGGATATCAATCTCGCATGAAATCTTACGAAGCTCATCCGTTGTACGTCCGTCTGCTCTCAATTTTTCTTCAACAAGAAGTAGTCTCACACATTTTTTTACAGTTTCTTCGATTTTTGATGCGATATAACTCTCTGAACCTGGCATAACTTCTGAGAATTGAGCTTCTGCTTTTTTCTGTGCCTCAGCAATAGCTGCTTTACGCGGCTGTTTCTCATTAATTTGTACCGCACTGTAAATGTCGTTGTAAATTTCTCTCTCTATCCATTCATCTATTTCTGATATAACTTCAGGTGTTGGAAGTATCGCTTTTTCTTTTCCTATTTCGTTGCGAACTGTGTCAATAAAATCTATTATTTGACGAATAGCCTCATTGGCCAGCTCGATAGCATCCACTAAGACTTCTTCTGAAACTTCTTGAGCACCTGCTTCTACCATTGTTATTCCGTCACGGTTGCCTGAAACAACAAGCTCTAGAGTACTCTCAGACATTTCTGACTCGTCAGGGTTGACAACCAACTCTCCATTCAAACATCCTATGCGAACAGCACCTACTGGACCATTCCAAGGTATGTCAGAAATTGAAAGAGCCATAGAGGCTCCGTTTATACCAAGTATATTGGCTGGGTTCATCTGATCTACTGACATTACTGTAGCCACAACATGAACGTCATTTCTCATCCAATCGTCAAATTGTGAGCGTATTGAACGGTCAATCATTCTACCACTGAGAATTGCAGCCTCAGTAGGACGCCCCTCTCTTTTTATAAAACCGCCGGGAACTTTACCCGCAGCATAATAACGCTCCTCATAGTCGACAAGAAGCGGGAAAAAATCCAATCCATCTCTTGCTTTTTCCGCAAGCACTGCTGTAACCAAAAGCACTGTATTCCCCTGTTTTGCCAATACCGCTGCATTTGCCTGTTTTGCAAGACGTCCTATTTCAAATGAAATCTTTTTTCCGTATAGTTCTAATTCATACACTTTTTTCATACTATTTTTCCTCCTATAATCTATCTTCAACTCTTGAATGTTAGCACAATAATAACAAAATGGCGAAGGGGCACCCCCTTCGCCATTATTAATAGGCTACTACTGATATTTTTGCGATTAGTGACGTAAGCCTAAACGCTGAATCAGAGACTCATATCGAGCGAAGTCTCTTTTCTTTAAGTACTGAAGTAGTTTACGACGTTTCCCTACCATAATCAGAAGTCCTCTGCGTGAATGGAAATCTTTTTTGTGAATTCGCATATGGTCTGTCAACTCACGAATACGAGCCGTAAGAATAGCGACCTGCACTTCAGTTGAGCCAGTATCTGCTCCGTGTACTTTATACTCTTCGATTAACTGTTCCTTCTTTTCTTTTTTGATCATAGTGATCACTCCTATCTGAGCCTATTGCGCTCTACTCTCCCGAAACTCAGAGCTGCGACGTTATGCGCATGTCCGTGTAACAGGCTGTGTGATAATAACAGAAAATCTTAATACTTGCAACTGTTTAATAACATCATATTTGAAGTTAATTATTGACAGTCTAACACTCTGATTGTATTCTGAACGAAATACAGCGACTATTTCTAAATTACTGTGAAGGAGGTAGTTTCAATGGATTTTTTAAATGATTTTTGTAAAGAGTATTTTGTAATGTGGAAGAACGCCACTAATTTCACCGACCGTACAAATATTAAAGGCTATTGGATGGCATTTTTAGTAAATTTTATAATTATCGCAATTTTGGGCCTTATCGGCCAATTCATACTTAGAACCAACTTATTAAACTATGTATACGGAGCAGCAGTGCTAATACCTGGGATAGCTGTAACTATTAGACGCCTTAATGACACTGGAAAAGAGTGGTACTGGATATTAGTCGGAATAATCCCGATTATTGGTTTTTTTTGGATTGTGTGGCTGCTCTGTCAACCTTCGATAGCAGACAACGGAGCTCCTACGATATAGTATCAATTTAGTATAAAAATAAATTTACATTCATAACCTTCAAACATTTATGCTGTGTTTTAGTTAAAAAAGCACAGCATATCTTTTGGAATTGGAGCAACAAAAGTTTTATTTCTCAACTCTTCCGGAATAATCAAATCTTGAGGCAAGGTAATTGAATAAGAGTGAAGCATAGGGCGTGCTGCCTGATTCCCTCCACCGTATTTTTTGTCGCCTAGTATAGGATGTCCCACTGATGACATGTGTACTCTAGCCTGGTGAGGGCGCCCGGTGACAAGCTCTATTTCCACGATACTGAACTTTCCTATTGACGCAAGTTTTTTATAGCGTGTTAAAGCATTTTGTCCATCTTTATCTATTTTTACTGTATTGCTTTCAGGGTCTTTGAGGAGTGGAGCATCGATTTCTCCTTCATTCTGAATATCCCCTAAAACCACTGCATAATATATTTTTTTTACATTACGTGACCTTATAACCTCAGAGAACACTCTCAGGGTCAACCCGGACATTGCTATAATTACCAACCCAGAAGTGTTCCTGTCAAGGCGTTGTACAGTGGCAGGACAAAAATCTGTTCTCGTCCAATTTAACTCTGATAGAGCCCTCGTAATCAAAGAATCTCCATTCTTAACATTGGGCTGAGTCAGCAGGCCGGCAGGTTTATTAAGCACCCATATATGATTGTCTTTATAGATAGTTTCAATTGGGGAATGATTAGTTTCATTTTGAGCATGATTATGAAAAAAAGATTCCGAAACATTTTTCTGCCATGGTACTTGAAGGAACTGCCCCTCCTCAAGCCTGGTGCTTACAGATACTTTCTCACCATTGAGTCGAACTTCTCCCTTTCTGATGGCCTTCATAATCGCACCGAGTGAGACGTGGGGATATGTTGTCCGCAGCAGCCTATCTATACGACGTCCTGCCTGATCAATCGTTATATAAAACTCATTTCCCATACCAGCTTTTATTCCTCGGAGCTCTCTCTTTTCCAGAATCTTCTTCCGGTGGCGTTGTGCCACTGAGATATAGGCTGATTGTCCGGCAGATCTTTTACGCTTTCATTCCAACAAAAAATTCGAAAATCTAGTTCATCAGCAGAGGATACGATAAGAGCCTCCGGGGTGGCTGGTACTACTGGAGAACCAAAATCTCTCTGTCCGTGATGGCTGAGCATTATGTGAGCCAAATGAAGTTTAAGACTTTCATCCAATTTATACTCTTCGGCATACTGCATAAGACGCAAATATCCCTTAGCCACATGATCTATAACTGCTCCCTCTAATGTCATTTCAGGAATTGACGTCATTTTATAAGAATCTATCTTCCCTAAATCGTGCAAAAGGCCGCCTGCAACCACAATATCAACGTCAATATCGTAACCGGAACGTCTCATTGATTCTGCCATCGATTTAGCACAGTCAGCAACAGCAAGAGTGTGTTCTAACAAACCATTGGCGTAGGCATGGTGGTGCGAGACAGCTGCAGGCCAATCTCTAAATTGCAGCCAAACCTGATCTTTATAAACATATTTTATAAAATTGGCTATTTGAGGTCTACATGAATCGACTAAACTTTCGTAGCGCGTTAGCATTTCTTCTATAGGAATGGGAGATCTGGGAAGATACTGTGCAGCAGGGAATTTATCCTGATTTAAGAGTGTTATTTTGCTAAAGTTGAATTGCAATTGTTTGCGGTATTCTGTAGTTTTCCCATGTACTCCTACAGTTTTCCCCAGCAATTCAAGTGTCTGTTCTTCAGACAATATTTCGTCAGAACTTTCTTTTTCTGCTGTGGATCTGTCAATCCAGGTTGCATCAGACCATATTTTGGCTTCTATATTGCCTGTAGAATCGGAGACAGAAACATCATAGTAAGATCTTCCATTTTTATCAGTCTTCTGAAATAGTTCTGTTATAACGAATATTGATTTAAAGGAATCTCCTGGAGTTAATTTTGAGAGTTCGGCAATTTTAATTAGATTCATTTTTTCTCCTATCATCTTTCTTCGAGTGTTTTGGCATACTAATATTATCTATCATATACTTTCTCTGTCAAAACGTTCGCATAAAAATAATTATAGCGGTATAACATAAACATCACTTAATATATTTGTAAACAGTAAAGCAAAGATAAACTCCAACTCTGAGCCACTTTAAAATTTGATATATACAGTTATCCTCTAATCTTTATACCGGGTAAAATTTTCTTTATATCTTCCGATTTAACCTCTTTATAATTTAGACAGTTATCATCAATACAGTTCACCGGCTTAAAACATTGTACAACCCAGTGTACATCGTCGTTAAGTTCTTTTCGTATCTTTAAAAGTTCTTCTTGAGAAAGTAGCTCCGGAGTATATGTGGTTCTGAACTCATAATTTAGAGCTAACCTTTTTATCAGCTCAATACTCTCTTTTAATAAATCTGAAGAAATTGAAACCCCTGTCATTCTCATCAAATCTTGGTCGTTTAGTGGGGATTTGACGTCCATTGCTATAAATTCCACTAATTTTTCATCTAATAGTCGCTTTAAAACTTCAGGATGCGAACCATTTGTATCAAGCTTTATTGGCAAACCAATTTTTTTCATTTCTCGAATCATTGATATGAGGCCTAATGAACAAGTAGGCTCTCCTCCGCTTATAACTACTCCATCTAGAAATAGTTTTCTCCGTTTTATGTCTTCTATAATTTCTGTAACCTTTATAGGTGTGGTTTTGTTGAAAACTAAATCTGAATTATGACACCATGGACATTTAAAGTTACAGCCTGACATAAAAATTACTGCAGCAACGTGTCCTTCCCAGTCTAAAAAAGAAGCGGAGAGATAACCCCCCGCACTTATATTTTGCATATTTATCACAGCCCAACTATTTTATTAAAATATTTCAGAATATTTATGTTATTAATTAGAGGACAGCTTTTCATTCGTTGAAATAGGAACTCTGGCTCTGTCTCTTAATTCGCCTCGTTTTCCTGCGTTCCACGAAGATGTTCTTGTAAAATAGCCAGTTACTCTTGTTATTCCATCCACGTTTTCCGACCCACAAATTTCACAGGTAGACACAAGCCCCCTCTGCATATGATCACAATCATTACATATCGTAAATTCCGGGCTAAATGCAATTTGTGCGTTTTCTGTATTTTTAAACGTTTTAATCACAAATGACGCCAATGCTCTTGGATCGGGCTTATGCTCGCCCATCCAAAGATGAGTAATTGAACCCGCTTTAATCATAGGGTGAAAAACGCTCTCTTTTACCACTTTCTCTATTGGATCTTTGGCATGTTTATAATTTAGGTGTGTACTGTTGGTGTAATAAATCTCACCTGTTTCACTATTGCCCTTTACATATTTTTGTGCTTCTTGTGGATATGAACGAAGATCTAATTTAGCGAAACGTAAAGCAGTACTTTCCGCGGGAGTCTGTTCAAGAACTATTTTTAATCCTAAGCGTTCAGATAGCTGTTGGCATTTGAGATCCATATATTGAATTACGGCCAACCCTAGCTCTTCTGCTTTTGGACTCTCATGAAGTTCAAATCCAGTCATGGCTTGAAGCATTTCATTTAATCCGAGAATTCCAATGAGGTGACTGGCTTTCCGCATTCTTAGATACGGCTCATCATCGTGAGAGGAGCAAAGAGCTGCCAACGGGCCATCCTTACCAAGATCTAATATAAGTTGGATAAATGCACGTTTCTGAAGATGTGCCTTGGCTGCAAGTTCCATTTCTTCATCTATTATGTCAAAAAGCAATTCTCTATCTCCATTGCTTTTGTATGCTGCTCTAGGTAAATTTAATGTTATGTTCTGAAGTGCACAGTAACGCATTTTCCAAGGATGTTTAGCTTCTTCCAAGTCTTCCGGAGTTAGTTCAAACGAGAGACGACAACATTCAGAAAGCTTGGCTACTCCACCTCTATCAAACACAAAGTATGTATTACCTTTCTCCGAAGCTAAGCGACAAGAAAGATCCAAAAACTCCTCCCAACCTTCCTCCTCAAAGAAATAATCGGTTATGTGCAGCAAAGGCTTCGGGAAAAAGAACGGTTGCCCTCTGCTGTCGCCTTCCATAAATACATCAAATAAAGCTTTTACAAATAATTTGGCCTCTTTATCGTATTCGGCATATGTTTTTCCGGTAAATTTTCCACCCGGTCCAATCGCAGGAACATCACGGAAATGATTTGGGATTTCATAGTATACATTTATATCTGTGAATGCTATCTGACCGCCCCTGCCTCCCGCAAGCTGATTGAATTCAAATATAAGCTGTTGTGCCAATTGTTTGCACTGTTCATACGACCAACCAACAATATAGGGTGCAAAGTACATATTTATGGCATCCCATCCTATGGCCCCAGCAAAGTGATTCTGTAAAACAGACGTCATTTTTAAAATATGAGCGAGAAGAACATCGGCATGTTTCGCAGGAGAAGAAACACTTGTTATAGAGGGGATGTTAAGACCAAATCTTGCAACATAAGCAATGCTTTGCCCCGAACAGTAAGGACGATCTACCATTCCCAAGTCATGTAAATGAATATCACCCTTAAGATGTGCGTCAGCTACATCTTTGCTAAAAATCTTTGTCAGAGCATATTCTTTAAGCACCATTTCCGCTATTGAAAGATTTATTGATTCTGGGTTATGCGAAGTATTGCTATTTTCCTTATTTTTGGTCAACATCATTTTTTCTAAATCGTGAACAGGAATACCTATACGGCTGTGGTCTAAAAGTTTTGCATCCAAGCCGCGCTGAAAAAGCTTAACGTTAACAAGTTCTCTAATTATGGTCGTTGTCACATGAGTTCTATTCTGTCTAAGTAAAACCTCTTCTACTTCAATGGCTATCTCTTCAGCTGTTGCCGGATCAACACCAGCTTCTATGATAAGGGCATCACGAATCTTGCCTGTGTCCCAAGGAGTACGTTTTTCCTGTGCAAGAGCATCTACCATCAGGGCAAGATCAGTTGATTCCTTGCTTCCATCAAATAAATGAGCTTGCCGTCCCAAATAAAATTCCGATTCCTGCTTAAATTCCTTTGTCATTACAATCCGGCTCCTTGTCCTCATTCAATTTAGCTACTTCCTTTGTAAAGCTTTCTATATCCGTAAACTCTCTGTATACAGAGGCAAAACGTACGTACGCGACCTTATTTATTTTGCGCAATTCATCAGAAACAAAATTCCCGATTGTCTCAGCTGCGACCTCTCCCTGGCCGGTGGCTCTCAACCTCGACTCAATATGAGCAACAGCTTCTTCTATTTGCTCCAAAGAAATGGGAAGTTTTTCACATGATCTTTGGATTCCCTTTATTAACTTTTCTCTGTCAAAAGCTTCCCTGCGGCCACTTTTCTTCGCAACCCAAAGATATGGCTTTTCTTCCAAACGTTCATAAGTTGTAAACCTGCCTTGACAAATCGGGCATTCTCGTCTGCGGCGATTAGCCTTACCCTCATTTACACTTCTTGTTTCTATTACCCTGGTATCCGAAGCTCCACAAATAGGACAGTACATAATACTCCTCCAAACGACTGTAACGCTATATATATGCAACTATTTTAGTATACACTACATGCATTAATATTTAAAGAGTTTTTTTGAAAAATGGAGTAAGAGATAATAGCACTATAACCTTAAAAATATAAAAGAGCGCTAAACAAAGTTTAGCGCTCTTTTGCGTTGAACAATAAAAATATCGTCATTTAATAGATGACATGTAGGCCTGTACCTGAATCTTCACTCTGTTGCCTTCTGCCTGCCCCTTAACAGAAGCAATAACTTTCCCCATCAACTTCCCCATATCCTTAGGGTCTGAAATTGCAAGTTGTAATGCCGCTTCTTCAACAATTCTTGCAAGTTCCTCATCGGACATTTGCTTGGGCTGATAGGCCTCAAGTACTTTTATTTCTTTGAGCTCTGATTCAGCTCGGTCGCTAGCTCCATTTGATGCATACATATCAGCTGCTTCTCGGCGTTGTTTAATGAGCCTTCTTACTATTGCAAAAAAGTCTTCTTCTGTAAAAGATCCTTCACAACGTTTTTCTATATGAGCCAGCTGGACTGCAGATTTTAGCATACGCAGAACAGCAAGCTTCAAAGAGTCTCTATCTTTCATTGCTGCTACGATGTCATCCTGGAGCCTGTTTTCAAGTTTAGACATGATTATCTTTCAATCTTTCTACCCTTATTTCGAGCCAATTCGGCCTTCTTACGTTTTTTGATTTCGCTGGGTTTTTCGTAACGTTCGTGCTTTCTTGCATCACGAAGCACGCCCACCTTTCTGATTTCACGCTTAAAACGTTTCAGCGCATCCTCAATAGACTCATTGTCGCGTCTTCTTACGGTGGTCATCTACATTCCCCCCCTTTCTAATGCCACTTACAAAACAAATAAGAAACGTGCAAGCGGGGATAAATACCAAGTGAGTATATCTTAAAACTCACTCCGTTTCAAGTTTTCAAATTGCATAAAAGGTAAATTCGTTTTTTTCTTTCCCATACGCTGGTTCATTGACATCAGTATTTTATAGACATAGAATTCATAAAAAGCCTTATTACAAAAATGTAAAAATATTACAGATATTTGAGGTTAATTAAATGATAAACTTCCTATTTGTTCTTTTGGTATTTTTTTTCTTCTACCCTTCTATTGTATCAGCAACAGAAATTAACAAAACTCCACGCGTTTATGTTTTAGCTACAGGTGGCACCATCTCCGCTGCTGCAGAAAACAACGCTGAAACTTCAGATTATACCGTTGCACAGCGTTCAATTCGCGAGTTGCTTCGGTCATTGCCTGATTTGGGGCCCCTGTGCGAGATAGATAGTGAGCAGTTTTCAGAACTTGACAGCTCTGACATTACTACAAAAGAGATGCTGGCATTATCCAAATACATAAATAGTCTTCTCATGAAAGACACAATAGATGCTCTAGTTCTTACTTACGGTACAGATACTATGGAAGAAGCTGCTTATTTTCTTAATTTAACAGTTAGGAGCAATAAACCTATCGTCCTTGTTGGTGCAATGAGACCTGATTCTGCTATTAGTGCCGATGGGCCTTTAAATTTATATAATGCAATTTTAGTTGCGTGCAATAAGGAAGCAGTCGGTAAGGGTGTTTTAATCTGCATAAATGACGGGATTTATTGTGCACGAGATGTAAGGAAAACGTCAACTTATAAGGCTAATGCTTTTCAAGGAAGTGAATATGGCTGCATAGGGTCTGTACAAAGCGGTACTGTAAGATTTTATTACGAATCTATAAAAAAACATACTTGGAAGAGTTCTTTTAACATCTATGATTTAGAAGATCTGCCCAATGTTGAGATAATATATGGATATTTAGGAAGTTCTATAAGTTTAATCTCACATGCTATTAAATCGTGTCAGGGTATCGTTTTTGCGGGAAATGGAAACGGAAGTCTCAATAAAAATACTATTTCTTATCTTAAATCTGCCAAATCTCTGCCCGTACTTGTTCGTTCCTCTAAAACTATGTGCGGTGCTGTGCAGCAAATGAAAAAATATAAGGAAATAGACATCCTTACGGCTGACGATCTTACTCCGCAGAAAGCAAGGATATTGTTAATGCTTTCCCTTACAAAAACCAATTCTTTGGAGGAGATACAAGGGTTCTTCAATCAATATTGATAAGTGCCCCTGGCTTTCTCACTTTAACTTAATCAGCATAGAGAGCTCCATTCTTGTATTCTCTCGGAGTCACTTCTACAATATCAAGAATATTTTCAGAATTATCCTTTTTATAAAGCCTGATGAAAGTTGGAGTAAGACCGCTTATCAATGCAGTCTTTTTTTCCTCAACCAATATCGACGTCTGTTCTCCTATACATTTTAAGCAGTACTTTTTAAGCAACTCTCTCGACAGAGATAATGCCTCGCCTTTACGTTCCCTTATAATATCTTGAGAAATTAGAGGAAGTTCCGCTGCCTTTGTGCCGGGGCGACGTGAGTATGGAAACACGTGTACTTTCCCGAATTCAATTTCATTAAGAAAATTCATGCTATTTTTAAAAGCTCTATCATCTTCGCTGGGAAAACCCAACATCAAATCTGTGCTTATGTGAAGCCTGTCACCAAATATATTGCGAATTTTTTCTACAATTTTCCGGTATCCGTCTGTGTTGTAGCCTCTTCGCATCATCTTTAACACTTTATCGTCTCCGCTTTGAAGCGGCAAGTGAAGGTGAGGACAAAAGACTTCTGTTTCAACAAGGGCTTTCAAAAGCTCATCAGTAATTGCAAATGGCTCAATAGAGCCAAATCTCAATCTTTTCAATCCCGGTATTTCGCCAATACGTCTTACCAAAACATCCAGTTCCTCATAAAGTCCTAGATGTACGCCAGTCAATACAATTTCATTGCAACCAGATTCTACTATTTTTGCCGCTTCTTCTACCGTTTCAGCTAGATTTCGCGAAACAGGATAACCCCTTACATACGGAACCACACAATAACTACAAAAATGATTGCATCCATCCTGTACTTTAAGAAAGGCTCTTGTTCTGTGGTGTGGTTTGTCAAGCTTCAATAAATCCCAAGATTTTTCTTTCAGAAGACTTTCTTCTGAAAGCAAGTAGGGTGTGGATCTCTCAGGAAATTCGAAATAATCTGCTAAAATATCGGGCAATCGATGTTTCATTCTACTTCCTACAAGAATATCAATCCCTATTTTTTTTCGTTCTTTTTCGTTGATTTTTTGGGCATAACAACCGCAAACAACTACAAGCGTGGAACTCCTCTCTCTCAGTCTTTTTCTTATAAGCTTACGACATTTTCTCTCTGCAGCTTCTGTTATGGTACAGGAAACAACTATAAGGATATCCGGCTCTTCCTCCTTATATACGGCTCCTGCTTCCTCAAGTGCGAAAGTTATAGCCTCGGCCTCATACTGATTCGTTCTGCAACCAAATGTGTTTACAGAAAATGTTTTGTCCTTTAATCTTTCCATTTTCGTCTATTTACCTACTATTTTTTACCCAATAACATCAGAGTACCGCATGCAACTGCTACCGCTGTACTGGCGCGTAGAATCCTTTTGCCAAGACTTATTGGTATAAAACTGTTTTCTAAAAAGAGTTGTACTTCAGAGTGCGTCCAGTCTCCCTCAGGACCAATTGCTACAGCCAATTCTGAAGGGATCTCTATTCCTTTTATTTTTTGGACCTCTTCTCCGATAAGAGTTATATATTTGTTTTTTGGCAATAAATTAAAATTAAATTTTGTTATTTCTGTAGGATAATTCAGGATTGGGGGGTTAGTAGAACCAGCTTGTTTCGTAGCTTCTTCCAGTATTTTCTCCCAGCGGTTCATTTTATCCTCAGTCTTTTTTGTCGTATATTTGGGAACAGACCTTTCGCACAATAGAATATGGATTGTGTGCACACCAATTTCTGCCGAAAAACGGAGAGCATCATCAAATTGTTCATTTTTTAATAAGGCAAGAAGTAAATGAAGGTGCGGTTTTATAGGAGCTTCTGTTTTTCTGGATATTTCTTCCGCAAAAACCGAATTACCATAGCACAGAAGCTTTAATTTTATCCTTTCACCACTTAATAAACCTTCGACTAAAGACCCTGTGTAGCAGCGTCTTACTTTAACGAGATGGTGTGATTGTTCGACATCAATTGTCCAGATTTTTCCATCAAAAGTACAATTTTCAAGCCTTAGCCTTGGCAGAGACACCCCACCACTCCCCCTTAACGAGTTCTTTGATTGGCTGCATGTCGACTTGTTTTAATGCTTCTAAAAATAAAGGTTTTTCTCTTTCTAACATGCCGGAAAATATTGCAACTCCATCTTCATTTAAAATAGATGGCACATCTGAAAGCATGCTTGATAGGGGGCCTATAAGAATATTAGCTGTTAATATGTCAACTTTGTGCTTAAAGTCTTTTAAGAGATCACCAGTTGCGAGGTTAATCTTCGCTAAATCAAGGTCGTTAAGCATTAGATTCTTATGAACTTCTTCTATTACCATGGGATCAATATCACGTGCAAACGCTCTTATAGCACCTTTTTTAAGAGCACATATAGTTAAAATGCCAGAGCCGGTTCCTATATCAGCAAGAATAGCATTTTGTTTTATATTGGTCTCCAACAACTCCAGAGCTATTTGAGTGCTTTCGTGATAACCTGTACCAAAGGCACTCCCCGGATTTATGTAGAGTGGTAATTTATTTTTTGGCTCTTTACCCTTATGCCACGGAGCAAGGACCACAAGCTCTTTGCCTACAAGTAAGGGAGGAAACGCGTCCTCTGCTTGTACGTTCCACGGTTGATTCTCTATTTTTCCAAAATCTTCAATCTTTACTGACTGAAATTCTTTCATTGCGTCCAATAAGAGACCTTTCCAATACGAAAGATCCTTGTCACTTCTGTAATACATTCTAAGATGATCTCTGTCTTGAAGAAACTCCTGCAACTCGGTTCCAATGCTTTCTGTTATGTCGGCCAGAGAATGCAATATGTCTATAGCACCATTATTTTCTGATATCGTAATGTACCACCAATAATTTTTTTCCATTTTTTTCATTACAATCAGCTCCTTGCCAGAAATTGCGTCTTTTATTGTAACTCATAAATATGACAATCCCACAAAATATCTTCGGTTTTTTTTAGAATTTTAAAACCTAAAATAAAAAACGACAGTAAGGAAAAATCTTGTTCAATACCGTCGCTTTATAAAATTTATATTTAATTTTAAGTTGATTTATGCTATCCCTTTCTTCCCCCAAGATACGCTTTTTCTATTTCAGGATTATGCAATAGAAGGGAAGACTCTCCCTCCATTACTATATTTCCCGTCTGTAAAACGTATGCTCTGTGGGAAAGCAGTAGGGCTTTCTTGGCATTTTGTTCTACTATCATTATTGTCATACCAAATTGCTCGTTTATTTCTGTTAGCTCTTTAAATATTTCACTAATTATAATGGGGGCTAGGCCGAGCGATGGCTCATCAAGAAGTAAGACTTTGGGCTTTGCCATTAGAGCCCGCCCAATCGCCAACATTTGCTGGTCTCCACCAGACAAAGTACCGGCATATTGAGATTTTCTTTCTTTTAAACGGGGGAAAAGAGTGAAAACTTTTTCAAGCTCATAGACAATATCTTTGCGATTTGAAAGAGGGAAAGCACCCATTTCTAAATTTTCCATTACCGTAAGTGGAGCAAAGACATTTCTTCCTTCAGGAACCAAACTCACTCCAGACGTTACAACTTCATAGCTTTTTTTAGAAAGAGGTGTGCCATTGAAATAAATCGTTCCTTCAGATCTTTCAACTGCTCCCATTATAGCGTTCATCATCGTAGATTTACCTGCACCATTTGCTCCGATAACCGCAACTATTTCACCCGGATACACATCCAAAGAGACACTCTTGAGAGCCCTTATGGCGCCATAATTTACCACTAGATTTCTAATTGAGAGAATCGCTTCCTCACTAGCCATTTTGAACTACTCCTCTCCCAAGTAAGCCTTCAAAACTTCAGGGTGGCTCTGTATACACTCTGGGGATCCCTCAGCAATTTTAGCTCCGAAATTCATACAAATGATATGGGGACAAATTTCCATAACCATATCCATATGATGTTCTATCAGTAAAATTGTAAGATTATAATCTTTATGTATATCTTGAATAAGAATGTTAAGTTGTTCTACTTCTTCAGAGTTCATACCAGCTGCCGGCTCATCAAGAAGCAATAACTCCGGACGAAGAGAACACGCTCTCGCAATTTCCAAACGTCTTTGCAATCCGTAGGGAAGAGTCGCTGCTCTCTGATGTGCACGGTCTGCGAGTCCAACTCGCTCAAGCAGTTGCATACTTTCGTCTTGTATCTTTTTCTCAAACTTATTCCATCGACCAAGATGAGTAATCGCTTCACAGAAACTATATTTATGTGACTGTTGAGCCGCTGACATTACATTTTCTAAAACAGAGGAGCCGGAAAATAATCTAAGGTTTTGAAATGTCCTGGCTATTCCTAAAGAAACAACTTGATAGGTTTTTAGTTTATTTATATTTATACCTTTATATTCTATATCGCCTTTTGTAACGTCATATACTGCTGTTATCAAGTTGAACACGGTGGTTTTGCCCGCTCCATTAGGGCCTATCAATCCGGTAAGTTCCCCCTTTTCCAACTTTAGGGACATGTTCTCCACAGCTTGAACGCCGCCAAAAGATTTACTTACTCCTTTTAATTCAAGAAGCACAGTCATCTGTTGTCCTCCTATCAAATTCAGAAGCTTTCTTTTTGGCAGAGAAGATATTTTTTATGTAATTAAGAGTAAGCTCATTCGTGCCCATTATACCTTCCGGTCGGAATACCATTACAAAGACAAGAACCAAGCCATATATCAACATGCGATATTGGGATATCGGACGAAAAAGTTCTGTAACTAAAGTAAGAATAGTTGCCCCTATAAGAGAACCACTTATAGACCCTAGCCCTCCAAATACAACAACAGAGACAAGCTCTGTCGATTTTGCCATATCAAACATAACAGGCTGTACAAATGACATAAAACCAGCAAGAAGTGCACCTGATACACCGCAGTAAAAACCTGATACAGCCAGGCTGAGTACTCTATAATGAGCGGTATTAAAACCTAAAAGAGATGCGGCCACGTAATCGTCGCGACAAGCCTTGAATGCTCGTCCATAACTACTATTTACGATAAAAAACATTGCAACTGCCATTATTATCAGAAAAACAAGTGCCACAGGAAGAGAAGTATATGGTGCTATACCAGGGAATCCCCTCGCACCGCGTGTTACGCTTTCCCAATTTTCAATAATAAGACGTATAGCCTCCCCTAAACCAAGAGAGGCTATAGTATAATAATCCCCCACCAGTTTAAGTGTGGGAATTCCAATTAAATAAGCTACTATCATT
>JAAYFL010000037.1 GCA_012728235.1 Synergistaceae bacterium | reverse complement strand
AGTTTTATCTTCCGGCATTGCTTTCACCTCGTATCATTGACTATATCAAATTTATCAAGATTAGTCAAACAGCATAAATGCTGAAAAAAATAAACACCTTAGGCATTCGCCGAAGGTGTAGTTTTAAAATGGTCGGGGCGAGAAGAGTTGAACTTCCGACCTCCTGGTCCCGAACCAGGCACGCTAACCAGACTGCGCTACGCCCCGAAGAAAGCGGTAAAAATTATAACATTCTAACTGTGTATCGTCAATTCCCTGCAGCTTTTATAAGCCTGTCAGTAAGTGCTAAGCCAATTCCTTTTTGTTCGGGTTTTTCGGCAATAATTACTTCTACTTTCGTTGTTTCAATCTCTCTTAAAACTCTAAACAGTTCTTTTGCATATTCATTAGTATTTATAAAAATTATTTTTGTATTAGGTGTGCCTTTGGGTTCTGATGTGCCTATCCAAGCCCATTTTCTGCCATTCGCATATTTTAAAGCATTTTCTACATCAGACAATACAAGAGGTATGTTTGGTGCATAGTGACGATACCTTACACCTGGAGAACGCTTGATAATGTTTTCGTCTTGAGAAAAAAGCACTGTTACGTTCAGCACTGCTTCTATTTCTTCTTTTGATATTGCACCAGGTCTCAGAAGAACAGGATTTTCACCAGTTATATCAAGGACTGTGGATTCAAGACCTACTAGAGTTTTACCCCCATCAATAATCATTTCAACTGAATCTCCTATATCATCCCTCACAGTTTTTGCGTCTGTCGGGCTCGGCCTTCCACTTTTATTTGCACTTGGAGCAGCAATTGGAAGGTTAGAAATCCTTATAAGCTCAAGTGCTATACGATTATCTGGCATTCTTATTGCTGCGGTGGGAAGTCCTCCTCTTGTAGACAAAGGGATTATATCTTTTGCATTAAGAACTAGCGAAAGAGGGCCTGGCCAAAATTTATTCATTAGAAGTTTTGCTGTTTCATTTATATGTACGAGGGATTCTGCCATTTCAAGTCCAGACACATGAAGAATCAGAGGATTATCTGAAGGGCGTCCCTTTGCTTCGTATATTTTTTTTACTGCATTCTCATTGAGCGCGTTGGCTCCTAGTCCGTAAACTGTCTCTGTTGGAAATGCGACAAGCCCGTCTGCTTTTATTATCTCCGCAGCCTTTTTAAAAAGTGAAAGCTCTTCCTTCGTTGTTTCATCGAAAATATTGTTAAGTCTTTTTTCCATATCTTTCATCATTTTGTATATTGGCCTTCCATAAAGTGTTCCATGAAATTAGAACGAAAAGCCGGAAATTCGCCCTCTATTATTGCTATTCTCGCTTCTTTCATCAAATTAACTAGAAAGTGAAGGTTGTGCCATGTACATAGACGCGAGGCAAGTATTTCTCCAGCTGTGTAGAGATGACGTATATACGCACGCGTGTAGTTGCGACACGCATAGCAATCACAAGTAGAATCTATTGGAGTGAAATCTCTTGCAAAGCTCTTATTTTTTAAATTAAGTTTTTCAAAACGAGTGAGAACTCCGCCGTTACGTCCGTTACGAGTTGGAATCGTGCAGTCGAACATATCTACTCCTCTAGCAACACTCTCGACAAGATTTGTCGGAAAGCCTACTCCCATAAGGT
>JAAYFL010000036.1 GCA_012728235.1 Synergistaceae bacterium | reverse complement strand
TAATACCTGGCGTAGTCGGAAAAACGGAAGCAGTACAAGAAGATTCTTTTTACAACGGAATGCTCGATTACCCAAATTATACCCGTCCGGCTGTGTGGGATGATGAGGAAGTTCCGGAGATACTACTTAGCGGAAATGACACAATTATTAAAGAATGGCGAAGACGTCAATCCGTAGAAAGAACGTTGAAGAGAAGACCTGATATTATTGGACGAGCTGGGATAATGCCCTATTTAAACTACGGAGCATATGTCATAGAGATTTATAATTCTACTCTTGACCCAAAGACCGACAACTCTATCAGTGAAGGGTTAAAATTAAATCTAATAGACACAGCTACAGTCTGTAGAACTTATGGGATAGAAAGATATATATTGATTGCTCCGAATGCTCAGCAAAGAGAAACGATAAAACAAACGATATCTCTTTTATCGGAAGAAGCAGAGTGTAAAGATAGACCCGATTTGAAAGAAGCGCTCAATAATATAAAGCTTTTCGGTTCTACCCAAAAGGCCCTCGCCTGGATAGAAAAGCGATCAAAAACAGATCTTCACAAAGTAGTAGTAACGACAAAAGATTGTAAGAAAGCTGTAAACTGGCTATCTTTAAAAAGAGAAATTCTTCTGAAAAACTATTGCACTGTCTTCTTATTTGGTAGAGAGTGCGAGCTACATAGCAAGATGATTGATTCTGCAAATACAGTTTTACCCCCTATATCGGGAGTAAAAAATAATTTGAATCACTTATCTGTAAGAAGTACAATCGGCATTACTCTTGATAGGTTCTTCGGACAAAGATAAAGGACGGAATAAAATTAACGAGAAGTTTTAGAAACATAAAATTAAAATTAATCAAAATTACAAAAATAAGGAGGGAAAATCCTCATGATTGATCCAAAAATTGCTCTAGTTGAGAAAAAATTTGTAAAAGACAGCGAAACAATTCCTGCTTTCCGCCCGGGAGACACAGTAAAAGTACACGTCCGTGTCAAAGAAGGCGAAAAATCTCGTATTCAGATTTTTGAAGGAGTTGTAATAGGACGTCAGCACGGTGGTATTCGAGAGAACTTCATTGTTAGAAAAATTTCTAACGGAGTCGGTGTTGAAAGAATCTTCCCTGTACACTGTCCTTCAGTTGACAAAGTTGAGATAGTTCGTAAGGGTAGAGTTCGTAGAGCCAAACTGTACTACATCAGAAAACTCAGCGGAAAAGCAGCTCGTATTAAAGAGCGTAGAGAGTTTAAGTAGCTTGTATTATTCCTAAGAAGAGGCCCTTCGTAGGCCTCTTCTTAGAATTTATTAATACTTGACGAAAAGAGATAACATTCGTATAATCTTTTAGTCTGCCGGGGTGGTGGAATTGGTAGACACGCACGTTTGAGGGGCGTGTGGGGCAACCCTTACGAGTTCGATTCTCGTCCCCGGCACCATTGTTCTTAGAAGACCTAACATTAGTTGGGTCTTTTTTTATTTGGCACTTTTTATCACAACTGCTCTTTCATAAATACCACTACAAGAAATCTCTACCTGAGGATTCAAGCAGAGATTTGGCTAACAAGTTGTTTTGTTAAGTCATTTTTATTCATGAAGACTTATTTTCCTAATATACGGGAAAGCAGGGAAGAGCACTTTATTGAAATACTCACGCTGTAGCCCTTGGGCTACAAAATATCAATATACTCACCCGTAAGCGCTTTGTTCATACTTCTTATCGCACAAAACTTCCCACACATAGAGCAACTATCTTCGTGTTCTGGTTTTCTGTCATCTCGGATTTTTCTTGCTGTGTCTGGATCTATTGCACACTCCCACTGTCCTGACCAGTCAAACACTCTTCTTGCATCAGCCATTCTGTCATCAATCTCTCTTGCGCCTCTTATCCCCTTTGCTACATCCGCTGAATGGGCTGCAATTTTTGAGGCAATAATGCCCTGTTTCACATCCTCTAAATTCGGGAGTGCCAAGTGCTCTGCGGGAGTAACATAACATAAGAAAGCTGCTCCGGCAGAAGCTGCTATGGCTCCTCCTATTGCTGATGTAATATGATCATAGCCAGGTGCGATATCCGTTACCAACGGGCCCAACACATAAAATGGTGCTCCATTACAGATGGTCTGTTGAATTTTCACATTTGCAGCAATCTGGTCAATGGGCATATGCCCAGGCCCTTCCACTATTACCTGAACATCTTTTTCCCAAGCTCTTTTTGTAAGTTCGCCAAGCCTTACAAGTTCATCTATCTGACACACATCGGAAGCGTCCGCAAGGCACCCCGGCCGACAGGCATCGCCCAAAGATATTGTTACATCATATTCGCGACATATATCAAGAATTTCATCGTAATACTCATAAAAAGGATTCTCTTCACCTGTCATATGCATCCATGCAAATAATAGAGAGCCCCCTCTGGAGACAATATTCATTTTTCTTCTATGCTTTTTTATCTGGTCTATTGTTTCTCTTGTAATACCACTGTGCAGTGTCACAAAATCAACCCCGTCTTCAGCATGCACCCTTACTACATCAATAAAGTCTTTCGCTGTAAGAGTGCTTAAATCTCTTTGATAGTGGATGACGGAATCATATACAGGCACCGTCCCTATCATGGCCGGACATTCTGACGTAAGTTTTCTGCGGAAAGGCGCTGTGTTTCCGTGTGAGGACAAATCCATGATTGCATGAGCGCCCATATCAACAGCTTGCATAACTTTTTTTATTTCCATATCATAATCTTTGCAATCTTTGGAAATCCCTATATTCACGTTTATCTTTGTTCTTAACATGGACCCGATTCCCTGTGGGTCTATCTGTTTATGATTTTTATTTGCACATATTACTGCTTTTCCGGATGCAACCAGTGGCATTAATTCTTCAACAGTCATTAACTCTTTTTGAGCTACTTTTTTTAATTCTTCGGTAACAATTCCCTTTCTTGCCGCTTCCATTTGCGTAGCGTATTCTCTCATTATCTCTTCCTCCTTGTTAATATCTCATCCATAATCAAACGGTCCATTTTTTACAAATCAAGTGTTGATCCTAATATTCCTCATCAAAGTATTTGGTAAATAATGGGAACTAAAGTATAGAAAAGCGAAGGAACCAAAGCCGAATCATACGTCGTGAAACAAAGTTATAGGAAGAGAATATTTATAACTCTCCCCACTTTGTAAAAAGTTCTTTGTAATACAAAAACTCTCTGCAAAAATTATCTGAGAGTTTTTATAATTTAATATCTGTGTAAAGGAACGCACTGTAAGTACAATCTTTAGAATCTTTAGTTTCTAATCTAACACATGAACATAAATACTGTGACACATAAAACTATGCTAAGACTCCTCCGAAGGTAAAATATCTAAGAATGAATAGCCTCCAAATTAAAGTCTTTATGTCAGCTTAAAAGCTTTTTATAGATTTAGAGAAAATTTCCTTTGAGACGGACACTATCTGCAACTCTCTTGATTGCTACCATAAAAGCTGCACGACGCATTTTTACATTATGTTCAATACTGTAATTCCAGACTCTTTTGAAATTTTCTTTCATTAACAAACTAAGGTTTCTATTATGTTTCTCTTCTGTCCAAAATGTGCCTGATAGATTCTGAGCCCATTCATAGTATGAACCAATAACTCCTCCGCTATTTGCAAGAAAATCGGGCACAACCAAGATTCCCCGTTTGTCTAAAATAACATCTGCCTCGGGTGTGGTCGGTCCGTTAGCTCCTTCTATCAAGTATTTACATTTTAGCTTATCAGCATTGTCTTTATTAATAACGTTCTCAAGCGCACAGGGAGATAAAATAGTACATTCTTGCAAAAGGAGTTCTTCCCTGCTTATCTTGGTAAGTCCTTTCTGAAGGTATCCTTCAAGAGTATGACAAACGTTTTCTGAAGTGCATTCCAACGCTTTCTCTATGTCTATGCCGTCTTTACAGTAATAACCTCCTGAAATATCGCACAATCCGACAATCTTTACGCCAGCTTGGTGGAGGTATAGTGCGTTGTACGTTCCCACGTTACCAAAACCTTGCACTATTGCTGTTGCTGAACAAGGATCAACATTCTGAGTTTTAAGAAGTTCTAATATACAAGTAGAAACCCCAAGGCCCGTTGCAGCTGCTCTGCCCTTTGAACCCCAATATGTAAAAGGTTTACCAGTGACTAATGCCGGCTCCCATCGTCCTCTGAGCTTGGAGATAGTATCAACAATCCAGATCATCTCTTGCCCGCCTGTATTGACGTCAGGCGCTGGAATATCAGCCCAATCTCCGATTATAGGCTCTATACGTGCCGCATACGTTCTAGTCATCTCTTCTCGTTCACGTTTCGAAAGCTTTGTCGGGTCAACCGAAATTCCTCCCTTAGCACCGCCATAGGGAATACCAGCGAGAGAACATTTCCAGGTCATAAGATTTGCAAGCGCTTCACATTCATCGTGATCAACATCGGGATGGAATCGAATTCCACCCTTCGCAGGACCACAGACCGAAGAGTGCTGAACTCGATATCCTTGAAACACTTTTACTGATCCGTCATCCATGTTAACAGGAATGGAAACTTGCATAGAGCGCTCAGGGCGACTCAAAACCTCTACAATATTGTCCTCTAATCCCATCTCTTCTGCTGCCGCATAAAAATTATTCAGAGTAGTTGTTAAAAGTTTATTGGATGAACTGCGTTTAATTACTGCCATCTCCCGACCTCCTTAAAGCATAAGAGCACTGATTAAATCTGAAGTAAAAGCATAACAATACATTGTATATGCTTCTGAAAAAAGTATTGTACACACAAATTAGTAAAAATGCAAAGAACCTATAGATTAAAATTAGGTATTTTAAAAAATATTTATTGTTTTTGAGTAAAATCAGCTGCTTATTTTACCCAAAAGCAAACCGATAGACCAACAGCTTTTTCTTTCATAAATAAATGTAAATCCAATTTTATAAAAATCATAATACGTAGCAAATAGCTTCCATAAAAAAATATGAGTTTTATCTATCTCCATGGATGATATGTTGACAATAGCGGTCTCTACAATTACAATTACTGTTATCGTTTATTTTGAGGGAAAGGAGACCCGCATTATGATACTATCTACTTATCTGTACAACATGATGATGTGCAATTCCAACGGGTCCTTCCTGATGAGATAGACGCGAATTAGACGTCGTATTCACAGGCCGGGCCTAAGTTTTATGGGCTCGGTTTTTTTATTGCTTTAACTCATGAAGGGAGAAAATATAAATGTCAGATAAGAAAAAATATGGTTTAGCAACACAAGCATTACATTGCGGCTGGAAATTTGATCCCGCCACAGGAGCTGCGGCTCTCCCTATATATGCTACTTCTGCATATCAATTCAAAAACAGCGAACATGCTGTAAAGCTTTTTAATTTAGAAGAGGGTGGACACATATATTCAAGGCTCTCCAACCCAACTGTGTCTGCATTTGAAGAAGCATTAGCTGCTTTAGAAGGAGGAGTTGGCTGTCTAGCAACATCATCAGGACAAGCTGCATTTACTCATCTTATAACCGCTCTATGTTCCTCCGGAGATAATTTAGTTGTATCTCGTCAAGTATATGGCGGCACATTGACTCTTTTACAAAATATTTTTTCTCGTTTTGGCATAACTACTAAATTTGTTGACGGGAATCATCCCTGCCAGTTTGAACAGGCCATTGACGAAAATACAAGGGGAATTATTACGGAAACTATTGGGAACCCTGTTATGAACGTTGCTCCACTTGAAACGTTGAGCAAAATTGCAGAAAGAGCCGGAGTTCCCCTCATAGTAGACAGTACTTTCGCTACTCCTATTTTATGCAGACCCATTGAATGGGGAGCTCATATAGTTGTGCATTCAACTACAAAGTATATCTCTGGCAACGGGAACTTGCTCGGAGGCGCAGTTGTTGACAGCGGCAATTTTGACTGGTCACAATATCCGGAAAAATTTCCAACTTTAGCGAAACCGGATAACTCATATCACGGAATAACTTTTGCTGAACATTTTGGAAAAGCGGCACTATATGCCAAATTACACGCTTCTATTATAAGAGATATGGGAGGCTGTCCATCTGCCTTTGACGGATTTTTACTTCATACCTCTCTGGCCACTTTATCTCTACGCATGAAAAAACATAGCGAAAACGCTCTTGAAATTGCGAAATATCTTGAGACAAATCCTTCCGTTGAATGGGTGAGTTACCCAGGGCTTGCCTCTCATCCCCAACATGATTTAGCCAAGCAATATCTAAAAGACGGCTGCGGAGGAATGATGGCTTTCTCAATAAAAGGCGGGCTAGAGGCTGGACGCAAGTTTCTTGATGGGCTCGATCTTATCGGACATATGGCTAACCTTGGAGATTCGCGGACTCTAATAATACATCCTGCATCAACAACTCATAGCCAATTGTCCAAAGATCAAAGAGAAGCAGCAGGCATTACAGACGGTCTTCTAAGACTGAGTGTCGGGATAGAAAATATAGAAGATATCTTGGAAGACATTATTACTGCTCTGAATAAGGCAACACAAAAATAACAATGATAGAAAAAAGTGGTTCCCTTACACTTCCTGAAATTAAGTTGCACAACGGAGAAACCCTTAAAGACGTTGTGCAAGTATATTCTATGTACGGTGAACCAAATGCGAATAAAGACAACATAGTAGTAGTCTGTCACGCATTGACTGGAAGTCACAGACTTGCCGGAGAAAAAGTTAAGGGCTTGCCAGATCCTTGGTGGGGCACAATAGTAGGAGACAGCAAGGCCTTGGATACGAGAAAATACTGTATTATATGCTTTGGAAATCTTGCCAGTCCATATGGGAGCACGTCACCTCTTTCAATTAACCCAGAAACAGGCAAAAAGTTTGGAATGGATTTCCCCATTTTATCACCAAGAGACATCGCTATAGCACAAAAGAAAGCTTTAGACGAACTTGGATTTAAAAAAATAAACTGTGTAATAGGAGCCTCTTTAGGCGGAATGATAGCTCTTGAAATTGCTCTGACTTTTTCTGAAGACGTCAAGAAATGCATACTGATAGCTGCTCCAGATAGGTTATATCCCCAGGCAATTGCTTTTAATTCCGTTCAAAGACAAACCATAACAAATGACCCTGAATGGAACTTTGGGAATTACGAGGGAGCCGGACCAGTAAATGGGCTTATGACTGCTCGCATGTTGGCCATGATAACTTACAGGAGCGAACAAACTTTTACAGACAGATACATGAGAAAAACTGTTGACGAGAGTCAAAGCAAATGGGATAGCAAGTTCCAAGTTGAGGACTACCTGCTATACCACGGACAGGAACTCGTACGACGCTTCGATGCGAACTGTTATCTTTATCTAACTAAGATGATGGACTTACATGACATTGGTGTCGGGCGAGATGGAATTGAAAAAGCTTGGGGATATTTTCGTGGAAACAAATTGCTGGCCAGAGGCATTTCAAGCGATATGTTATTTCCAAACTGGCAAGTGGAAGAGGCTGCCAGACAAGCGTCTCTTTCAGGGGTAGATGCGAAGTATGAAGAGATAGAAAGCGAAAAAGGGCATGACTCCTTCTTAATTGATTTTGATCAACTGGATGATTACATCAGGACTTTTCTTTGGGAATAAAATAACATCTTTGTCTTAATTTCATAATTTGTTCTTTTGTTTTATTGGTAATTCATTTTTACGAAATCTTTTAGTTTTTCAAAACTCTCTTCACTTATCGCATGTTCCACTCTACAAGCATCGCGATCTGCAACTTCTTTGTTTACCCCTAAAAGTTTAACTAAAAACTCTGATATAACTTCATGTCTTTCGTAAATATCTGAAGCCAAGTGGTATCCTTTTTTAGTTAGAATCAGCTCACCATTTGACTCCATAATGACGTGCCCACGTTTTATTAATAACTTTACTGCGCGACTTATACTTGGTTTTGAATAACCCATCTCATTCGCTACGTCTATCGAACGGACGCTTCCGTTGCGCTCCTTTAAGATTAAAATCGTTTTTAGATAATTCTCGCCTGATTCACGCATAAGGTTCTTCTCCTCCTCAATGCTAGATGTTAATGCATATAATAAAAAAATATTATAAAAAGCACATAAATTATCTTATTCTACTTATGATGATACAATAAAAACTCTCTTTAGGTTCTACAATAAGCATCCCATAATAAGCTAAAACGGGAGGACAACTTTTCTGAACAGTGAAGTCATTTTATCTTGCGATTTTTTAACGTGTACGACTCCCTCAGGCACAAACAGCGTTAACGAGTAGAAACTCAAAGATCTACGCCTAAATCGCTACTTTTATCTTTTGAAGTTCATTGCTAAACACATTATAATTTATTATATATCACTGCTTTAAAACATATTTATATTATTTATCTTAATACAATATCTGCCCATTTATATGAAAAACCTATCTATATGCATATTCCGCTCAAAATAAACACCTTGACCGTTTCAGATTGAACACTCTGACCGCTCTAAACTGAACACCCTCGCCGCATCTACTGAACAGGTCAGAAGTGCCCGGAGGGAACCGTCCTCCGGGCCATGATTTTTACTT
>JAAYFL010000035.1 GCA_012728235.1 Synergistaceae bacterium | reverse complement strand
TTCGCCCAAAAGTTTTCCTTTTCATTAAAAAAGCGAACGAACCAATCTGATTTTGGTAATGTTGAGTCAAAACAGTTTATTGACATGGTTTTTTCCTCCTTTGGTATTTTTCGCGAATTGTAAACTAGGCAACCATCTTGAATATCGTGGCATTGAAGGCAATGAGTACAATCATTAATCTTCACCCCATTATCAAAGCTTAAACAACCTGAACTGCAATTTGCTTCGCAGACACCACATTGAACACAATATGCAGATTTTCGAAATACTTGTTTAAACAACTTCCCAAATGTTGGATTCACCTTAAGGTAACTCTGTGGTAGTCGAACAATATATCCAGTGCCTTCATCCTTTACTGTAAACGGGATTTCACCAAAATCACCCAATGTTTTAATCCATTCTCTCCAATCGGTTTTAGGAGATAACACAGTTATAGTTAGAACTCCGTTTTTTATCACTTCCGAATAGTTCACATTATTTTTTGCTAAATCACGTCCACTTCTCCGTGACACCCATCCCCCATTGGAAACATATGAATTATCTCCAAAATTCCTCCCACTAAATTTATCAATCATTTTTATATAGGAACTCACATCGTCGCTATATATTTCACTTTTGATATAATCTGCCTTTTTTGAAGACATTGGGCAGAAAATACAACCAGCTCGACTATTGCCTTTTTTATATGCTTCATTTATTAGCACTTTGTTCGAGTAAATATAAAGCCATACCTCTGCTGAAGTCCATTCAAGAAGAGAATTATGATTGTATTGTCCTTTTTGTTTTTTCCCAAAATTTTCATATTCATACTCTGAGCGCTTTGCACTTTCTTGCGCTCGAACACCGACAAAAGCTAAACCTGTATAGCTATTCTTTCCTGTAACTTCTCTTAGTTTTAATGCTTGTGGGGTACTTTTATGCACTGAACAACACCACCGTAATGTGCGAGAAGGGGGACCAAATAATTCCCAAGATTCTTTTGGAGAAAGATGCGATTTAGCTATATAAAAGGGAATCTCTTCCTCCGCACATTGCCGTTTTGTCTTTTCGACAATATCATAGGTGTCAGGAAACTCCATTCCAGTATCGCCAAACACAACAATAAAGCTACCCTTGGGAAGAGCTTTTTTAACGAGATCTAGCAGAACGAGACTGTCTTTACCGCCTGAAAATGCTACATAAAAACAGTCAAGTTTATCCTTATACTTGCTATATACAGCCAATATCTTTTTGACCGTAGTCTGCTCAATGATCTCGAGCATCTCACGATTTGCTTCTACCATTGCCTCTATATCAATGGGCTTGAGAGATATGCCCTTAGGCTCAGGCATTATCGGTTTTCCATCCTCACCGTTCGGTATGATAATCTTAGGAGCGGTGTATACATTTCCGCCCTTCAGTTTTGCAACAAGTGTTCCTCTATACCAATAAGTATTTGCCTCTGCCCACATATAGGGGAACTCAGATTGCTTATCGTACTTCCAGTATTTATCAAAACCCAGCACGTCCAGCTCGGGAGCGTAAACTGGGCGGGGTTCTTTGGAAAATCCTGTGGGCGAGGAATTTAGGAGCAAGCCGCCCGTTTGTTTATCGTAGGTATATGAATACATCTTAACTCGTCTTCTCTCGTTTTATTTTTGCTTTATTAATTATTTCGTTAGCTTTTGCTGTCGATCTTCTTCCCGTGAAACCCTT
>JAAYFL010000034.1 GCA_012728235.1 Synergistaceae bacterium | reverse complement strand
GTGAAGTACGCGTATAAACGAATCGGACGTCCTGAAAAGCGCTATAGCATACTGTTAATATAGCAATTAAAGGCTGCCGAAGTGGGATATTACAAATGCCGCCAATATTGCTCCCACCAAGACTGTTAATGTAGATCGCCCCAACCAAGCTAAAATGAAGGCTGCAATCGCCCCAGCAACGGAACTATAAATATTTCCGGCCGATTTAAGAATATCTGGGAAAATGAGTGAACCTAAAATCGCATAGGGAACATAGTGCAAAAAAGATTTAATAAAAGGAGGAAGTTTCCTCTCGGCGAGAAGGAAGGCCGGTAGAATTCTCGAAGGAGCTGTAACAAGCATCATCAAAAGCGATAAGATAATTATCTTGGTCATGATAAAACTTCGTCCTTATTCTTTTTCTTGGAAAAAACAATAGCTCCAAATAGAGCGGCAATTCCCGCAGTTATCATTATGGATAAGCCTTTATTAATTCTCTCAGCCAGACATGGGACCAACTTTATGTAGGTGCTCAACGACATGGCTATAACGGTGACAGTAAGGGCTTTTACGTTATCTCTCACTGATGGTACCAGAAGACCAATAAAAATAGCATATATCGCTATCCCCATGCTTTCTTGCAAACTGTCCGGCAAAGCGGAACCTCCGACCCATCCCAAAAAAGTACCAAGAACCCACGTTAAATGTAAAGGGAAATTAAGTCCTATCAGAAATTTGGGAGAGAGATAATCTTCTTTTTGCAGTGATGCTAAAGTGAACGACTCGTCTGTCATTTCAAAAAAAATCCAAAACTTTTCCAAAAAGCGTGTATTCAAAGGAATTCTCTTGGACATAGAAGAAGACATGAGGAGATGCCTCATATTCAGTACTCCGACTGCGACAAGTATTTCTGCCACAGGAGTACCAAGAGTAATAAGGTTTACTGCCACAAATTGGCTAGCCCCAGCGAACACAATAAAAGACATGAATACGCATTCCCACAGAGTTAGCCCTGCTGTCTTAGCCAAAATGCCAAAAGCAACCGCTCCGGGGATATAAGTCAGCGCCAACGGGGTTCCTATTTTTATTCCCCTTAAAAACCCTTTTGCAATAGTTGTTTCTAATTTTAGTTTTTCCGTCATGAAATACTACCTTCTTATAATATAACTTAAATGTTTTATAATTAATAAGTTTAGATAAAAGAACAATAAGACAGTTTTAGTACTGCTTACAAGTCGTTATTATACTAGAAAGTGTATTGTTGGGATAGTTTTATTTAAACTTAGAATAGGATTTTTGAAGTGCCACGGCACGGTCCAGTGGTTTGAATCTGTTTTTTGCTGATAAACCTTTCTGAACCGATGCTTCATACTACAACAAATTACGCTGAAAATGTGAAAATTTAATCCGTGGTAACTACTCTGACAAAATTAATCAGAGCTTGTCTGATACATTACATGCTCTACTGGTATGCCGTTTTCCATCTCGGCTTCTGTAAAGCTTCCTTCAGGCGTCATCCAAAAAGGATTCCCTGAAATATAGACTAACCTGTTTTTCATCCTATCACCTCCGTTTACAAATCTCAGAAGCAGCTTTTGCTTCCGGTAGACATGACATTATACGGGATAGTCACTAAATGTCAAATTTTCGAGTTTTTAATTAATAAAAAAACAGAAAGAAAACATGACCAAATCTAATTATCTCAATATAAAATTATTAATAGTAAGATTAACGAAATAGAGCAGCACGCAGATTAAAGGGAGACTGTAATGAAAATTACATTTTATTCAAATTTTTTAACTCATCACCAAATACCCTTTTCAGATGAAATGCAGAAACTGATTGGTGACGGCTATAAATTTGTGGCGACCGGATCCATACCCATATGAAATAAGAAGTTATGAAAACAAAAAAACTACATAGATGCTTTAGATCTGGGGCTATCAAGCGATGTTGTTATAGTTGGATCAGCACCCACGACTTTCGTTAAAGAGAGAGTCAAACAAAATCGATTGACATTTATGTATTGGGAAAGATTTTTTAAAAAGAGCGCTGCGAACCCCATTCGTTATGCAAAGATGTTAATGAAGCACACGATATATAGAAACAAAAATGTTTATCTGCTCTGTGCCGGAGCTTATGCTGCGAAAGATGCTGCAATAATTGGGGCTTACCCCGGCAAGACTTATAAGTGGGGATATTTTACTGACACAAAAAGGCCTGATTTTGAAGAGCTTTACGGAAAAAAAGAGAAAGAGACTGTCACACTGCTTTGGAGCGGCAGATTTCTCTACTTTAAACATCCTGAAAAAGCAATTCTTTTATTAAAAAAGCTGTTAGAAAACGGTTATGACTGCAGATTAAAAATGATAGGCAATGGCCCAATGTTCAGAAAAATTAATAATTTGGCCAATAAATTGCATCTAACTGAAAAAAATCACTTTTTTGGGAACGCTTTCTCCTTTGCAAGTTAGAGAAGAGATGGAAAAAGCGAACATCTTTCTCTTTACAAGTGATAGGCAAGAGGGATGGGGAGCGGTGTTAAACGAGTCCATGAAAAGCGGTTGTGCTGTTGTGGGAAGCAAAACAATAGGCTCGGTTCCTTTCCTCATTAATCATGAAGAAAACGGATTAATCTACAGCAATGATGATATAGAAGATCTTTATTTTAATGTCGAAAAACTGCTTAAAAATGAAGAACTAAGAAAAAAGTATGGAAATAATGCCCTTCTGACCACTACCACCTTATGAAGTCCGTCCGTTGCAGCGAAAAGATTAGTCGATTTTACTTCGAGCTTGTTAAACGGAGAAATCATAAATTATGAGGAAGGCCCCTGTAGCAGAGCTTATTAATTCTCCTAAAGATAAATTTTTATCAAAAAAGCGCCCTTACAACTAGAGTTGGCAAGGGCGTCTTTAATATTATGAATCTAGCTTTTAAGTATGCAACTTTTTCTTTTTAATTCTCCATTTTATCTTGCTCGCCTCTTTTTTGTGCCATGAATTCATCATGGAAGCTGCTAAGAAGCTTGTCTATCTCTTGTCTGTTTGAATCATAATTGTACGGTAAATCCGTAAATTTTAATAAGTATCTAGATCCCTCTCTGGCATCTTTTGGTAAAAGATTTAAGGGCATATCTACAGCTGCCGATTGTACCCCTATGAGAAGTCGGCATACTCCGTCATTTATCGAATCTACAAAAACCTCAATTCCCTTTTCTCTCACTATATAATGCCTCCCAAAACAGAAAAAGCGAAGTATTTAATGCAAGGATTACTTTTTGCCTGTGGGCTTAAGCATAGAGCCGAGTATGCTTCTAAATAGCTGGTTCCCTACCTGACGGCCAATCGTACCTATAGCGTTATCTGCCAAACGTTCTATAGGAGTCTTTGTTTTGCTTGTTGTAGTCGTGCCGTAAAATGTTTTGCGTATTGATTTTTCTAGTCTAATTCTTTCTTTTTCTTTTGCCTCAGCTTCTTTTTGTAAAATTTTCTGCTGAGCCTCTTCCTCTTTACGACGTTTTTCCAGCATCTCTCTCTCCGTTTTTTCCATGTTTTCTCTCTCATACTTCAGCTGTAAGAGTTCATAAGCTGATTCTCTATCTATCATTTCATCATATTTAGCATTGAATTCGCTGGAAGAGATTGCTTGTTTGCGAGTGAAATCATCGATCTCACCCATCAAACTCTGAGGGGGTAAGATAAAAGCTCTCTCCACAACAGCAGGACTCCCGTCCTCCTGAAGAAATGAGACAAGAGCTTCACCGGTTGTAAGATTTGATATGGCTTCAGCCGTGTTAAAACTAGGATTGGTGCGGAATGAATCTGCAGCAGCACGGATGACTTTTTGTTCTGCCGGTGAATAAGCTCTAAGTGCATGCTGCACCCTATTGCCGAGCTGTCCCGCGATATTATCCGGAATATCTTTCGGATTCTGAGTAATGAAATATACTCCTACGCCTTTGGAGCGAATAAGTCTTACAACTTGTTCAATTTTGTTGAGAAGAATTTTTGGAATATCGTCAAAGAGCAAGTGTGCTTCATCAAAGAAAAAGATCATCTTTGGCGCTTCTTGGTCTCCTATCTCTGGCAATGTTTCGTAAAGCTCAGAGAGCATCCAGAGTAAGAAGGTTGAATAGAGTGCGGGAGAGTGGAAAAGTTTGACACAGTCCAGTACATTGATATATCCACGACCGCTGCTATCCGTCTTCATCCAATCTTTTATATCAAGAGCAGGTTCTCCGAAGAACTTATCTCCGCCCTGATCCTCTATCACCAATAAGGCCCTCTGAATAGCACCGACACTTTGCGGAGCTATATTGCCGTAATCAAAAACATAGCTTTTTGCATTGGCAGCCACAAAGCTGAGCATAGCTCTTAAATCTTTCAAATCAAGCAGAAGCATTCCCTTGTCATCTGCTACTCTAAAGACTATGTTGAGAACTCCTGCTTGCGTATCATTTAAACCCAGCAACCGTGAGAGAAGCAATGGCCCCATGTCTGATATGGTCGTTCTGACAGGGTGTCCTTTTTCTCCAAAAATATCCCAAAAACGAGTTGGATAATTTTTGTAAGTCCAGCCTTTTTCATCAAGGCCAAATTTTGCAACTCTCTTTTGCATACCCTCGCTGTTAAGGCCGGGCTGGCACATACCAGCTAAATCTCCCTTTATATCAGAGAGGAATACTGGTACCCCCAAATCACTAAATGATTCCGCTAAAACCTTGAGGGTTATTGTTTTTCCTGTTCCTGTTGCACCGGAAATAATTCCATGACGGTTTGCCATTTTAGGAAGGATATAAATTGGCTTGTCTGACTTTGCAATTAAAAGCTTCTGATCAACGTACATTCTGACACCTGCTTTCAACATTATTTATTAACTGTGCTTTATTAGATATATTTAATCATAAATTTCAAAAGAATGAATGTATCAGGCTAATATCAATCTTTTACAGGCGTTCCGAAAACATTCATTTCTCTGCCGTCAGTTTCAATTTTTATTGTGCCGTTTGCTGTATCATAGCGAGTTATTTTAGCGTTCCTGATGTCTTTGACTACTCTTTTATGGGGATATTTATAGGAATTATTCTTCCCATAGCTTAAAACAACAAGAGATGGATTTACTTCTCTCAATAATTTGCTATCAGTTCCATTGTAACTGCCGTGGTGTGATGCTTTTAGTACGGTAGCGTGTGGAAGTGGTTGAATCGTATATCTTTGCTCTCTTTCCATGTCGGCAGTCATAAGGAAACTTATATCTCTATATGTTATTTTTACCACGAGGCAGTTGTTATTAGTGTCGCTCTTCGTGTTTAGCACAACTTTTGCAGGAGCAATAACTTCAAGAAGCACATCTCCCATGAGCTCACTATAACCGCGTTTTGGCCGTCCAAAAGGGATATCTTTTTTCTTAATAGTTTTGTAAAAGTTTCTTTGTATTGAAGAGCCGTGGTTGAAGCCGGAGTCCCAAATCCTGCCTATCTCAAAGTTTTGTAGGACCCTTCTCATGCCTCCGATGTGGTCGGAATGTCCATGTGTGGCAACAAGGAGGTCTATTTTTTTAACTCCACGTTTTCTGAGAAAAGAGACAACTTTGCTTCCAGCCTCTTCTGGTCCTGCATCTATTAGCACATTTTCTCCATTAGGCAGCATGAAGAAGAAAGAGTCTCCCTGTCCTACGTCGAGAGCATAAAATGTCAGGATGTCGCTTTCAGCACTTAAGTTCTGCTTGTCATAATATAGAGCAAAAGCTCCGTATGCGACAGTGAGCAGAAGGATAAGCAGAACTGAAAACATTTTTTTGTGCTTGTCTTTTAAAAGAGTTTTAATGATCAAATAAACATCTTTCCAATTCTAGTATTTTTAGCAAAGAGTACACTATTCTTTGTAATTATACCTAATGTGTGTATATAAGGTTATGTATTTAAATCATATAAGTCAAGAGAGTTAGAAATTAGCTGTCAATTCTCATAAATTGCCGTAATTATAGAAATATAAATGAAGTAGGTATGAAAAAAGGGCAACCTGTATAGGCTGCCCTTTTTATTGCAAATGTTTTATAAAGTTATTTCTGTTCCAGTCTTTCCTTCAAGTGAATCTATCGCTCTGTAAAGAGATGTTATTATGGCTTTTTTCCCTGGGAACTTGCTTGCAAAATTGATTCCCGCCATAATCTTTGGCAACATACTGCCGGGAGGGAAGTGCCCTTGCTCTATATACTCTTTCGCTTCCGCCACAGTTATCTTACCAAGCTCTTTTTGGTTTTCCTTGCCATAATTTAAGCAGACTCTTTCAACACCCGTTAAAATAAGAAAAACATCCGCTTCAATTGCTTCAGCAAAGCAGCCTGCAGAGAGATCCTTGTCAATAACTGCCGCTATGCCGGAGAGAGAGCCATCGGGATTTTCCACAACGGGTATTCCCCCGCCTCCCGCAAGTATAACTATATTGGAGCCCCAAAGCTGTTTAATAGAATCAATTTCTACGATTCTCTTTGGTTCCGGAGATGCTATCATTCTTCTCCAACCGCGTCCTGCGTCTTCCTTGACTGTAAACCCCTTTTCTTTTCTTATCTTTACAGCTTCTTCTTCTGTATAAAAAGGGCCTATCGGTTTTGTCGGATTATTAAAGGCAGCATCGTTGGCATCGACAACGACTTGAGTGACAAGAGTTACTACCGGTATATTTCTATTCTTTTGTCTTATCACTTCATTTAAACTTTGCTGTATCTGGTAGCCAATATATCCTTGAGTCATAGCGTTGCAGACGTCAAATGGCATAGCCGGCAAATCTTTATTCATCGTTTCTGCAACTTCCAGACTCAAAGCGAGTCGTCCAACTTGTGGCCCGTTTCCGTGAACGATTCCCATTTCATACCCTTCAGCGTTAATCTTTTCGAGATACCCGCAGGTTTTCTGAACTACGGCTAACTGTGCTTCAGCCGTAGAAGGAGAGCCTGGCTCTTGTAAGGCGTTACCGCCTAACGCTACAACTACTTTTTTGGCTTTGTTGCCCATGAATAGGCACGCTCCTTTGATTTAGGTTTTCTTACCGTCAATAAATGTACTACAAAATAACAGTCTTTGTAAATTTATTTTTTGACCGACCTCAATTAATTTATGAGTTCTTTCATTTCTTTCAGTGTTTCGGAAAAGATATTGATGACACTTTCTACTGGTTGAGAAGTGCTCATATCAACTCCCGCGTTTTTCAAAAGATTAATAGGATAATCGGAACCGCCCATCTTTAGAAACTGTAGATACTTATCTCTGTTGTCTGACTCATTCTGCAATATGCCCTCGGCAAGAGCAGTGGCAGCCGAGTATCCGGTTGCGTACTGGTATACATAGAAGGGAGAGTAAAAATGTGGGATCCGACCCCACTCCATCTTTAAAGCTTCATCTATGATAATTTCATCTCCGTAATACTTCCTATTTAGTTCATACCACAGCTTCATTAGTCCGTCAGGAGTTGTGTCTCCCTCTTTTGCAGATCTGTTGTGAACCTCTCTTTCAAAAGATGCAAACATCGTCTGTCTGTACACAGTTGTGCGTATATTTTCGAGCCTTCTATTCAATAAATACGCCTTTTTGTCGACATCTTCTGTTTCCTTTATCAAGTGAGAAAGCAGCAAGACTTCATTAGTGGTTGAAGCCACTTCTGCTGTAAAGATACAGTAATTGGCCATAGAGAAAGGCTGGTTTTTTCGGGAATAAAAACTGTGCAATGAGTGTCCCAACTCGTGAGCAAGAGTAAAAACATCGTTGAGATTATTCGTGTAATTCATAAATACATAAGGGTGTGTGGCATAGGAGCCCCACGAATAAGCTCCGCTTCTTTTACCTCTGTTTGGAAATACATCCACCCAGCCGCTTTCAAGCCCTTTTCTAATGAGAGAGAGGTACTCTTCTCCCATGGGAGTGAGGGCTTCAAATATCATCTCTTTGCCCCTACTCCAAGAAACATCCTCGTAAGGATCGTCCAGAAGAGGTGTATAGAGGTCGTACATATGCAGCTCCTCTACGCCAAGCACTTTTTTTCTAAAAGACATATAGTCATGTATTGGAGAGAGATTGGACTCCAATGTGTCAACCAGATTATCGTAAATATTTTCAGGAATGTTATTTCCGTCAAGAGCAGCAGCAAGAGAAGAGGGGTACTTTCTGATCTCTGCATAAAATTTTGAGGTCTTTAACATTCCATCAAAAGTTGCGCCAAGCGTATTTTTTGTTTCGATATAGGGTTTGTAAAGAGAATCAAATGCGGCTTTGCGCACCGCTCTTACTCTCGAACGCAGGTATGAGACAGCCCTTTCTTCGGACAGCTCAACTTCTTTGCCCTCTTCGTCAAGAATAGATGAGAACTTCATATCTGCGTTTGTGAGCATAGAAAAAGCGTTCTCTGCAGTTTCAGCCATATTCCCCGTTTTCGCTAGGATTGCTTCTTCTTCAAGGGAGAGAACATGTTCTCTTTGCCGCAGCAGCTCTTTTAATTCAAAAGCATACTCACTAAGATTAGGCTCTTCTATATAGTTTTTTAATGTTTCCTCTGGTATGGCTAAAATTTCCGGTGTTACAAAGCTTGCGAGAGCAGAGAACTCAACGGAAAGAGATGATATTTTGCTTACCAATCCTTGATATTTAGATACGGCAGTATCCTCATGGCTCCTCATATGAGCATATACAATTAGCTTCTCTAAGGTAATTGATAGCTCGTCTCTCAGCTTAAAACAATTAAAAAGAGATTGAGACCCCTCACTAAGCTTGCCTTTGAACTCCAATATTTCTGCCATTCGTTCCTTGATAAGCTCAAAATCCTTATCCCATAACTCTTCGTTTTCGTAAATATCTTCGAGTCTCCATCTATATTCATATGGGATATCTTTTCTGTCCGGTAAGATAGTTGCTTTTCCTAGCTCAAGTTCATTGTTAATCCCGTAAAATCCTTTTCTTGTTGTATAAGTCATAGTTAACATTCCTCTCAAATTTTTTTCTGCATAAATTATACACAGAGAAGGGGCTTTTTATTTGTATTTTTTACTTATTCAAATTACAATAAATCGCGTATATTTTTGATATTTACGGTATCGTAAAAAGTTGTACTCCTTTGTAGTTAGATAATCATTCTTTTCCAGGAGTGCAACTTCTGATACAAAAAACTTTAGCCGGAAAGTGGGGCACACATCTTGGCAAAAAAACAGACACCACCTATACGCTACTGTCGTTTTATGGTGGACGGGAGAGCATACTCGGGGCAGATTAGAGCAAACTCGATAGATATAGTTGAGGGGGGTCCCTTCACACAAATTTATCCTATGCGTCTAAGCTATCAAATGAACCGGGTGAAGTTTTTGCCTCCCTTTCTTCCAAAACAGATTTGGTGCATAGGTTATAACTACAAGGAACACGCCGAAGAGCTGAAAAGCGAACAACCGGCAGAGCCTACTGTTTTTATGAAAGCAACAACCGCCATAATAGGTTCAGGTGACTTTATTCGCATTCCCAATTGGGCCGGAGAGATTCAGTACGAAGGTGAATTAGCCGTGGTAATAGGCAAGCCGGGACGCAATATCTCAGAAGATGATGCATTGGATCATGTTCTCGGCTATACAATCATGAATGATGTAACGGCAAGAGACATTCAGAAATCCGATGCACAGTGGACAAGAGCAAAAAGTTTTGATACTTTTGCACCCTTCGGTCCGGCAATCCTTTTCGCTAAAGAACTTCCGGACGATACAGTTTTAGAGACAAGGGTAAATGGCATTGTGAAACAAAGTACAACTTTGTCTCAGATGATTTTCCCGATAAAAACGTTGATTTCCTATATAAGCCGTTTTGCAACTCTTGAACAGGGAGCTGTTATTTCAACAGGAACTCCCTCTGGAATTGGAGCTATTAAAGTGGGGGATATCGTAGAGATAGAAATAGACGGTATCGGGATTTTAAAAAACGTTTGCGGAGAATAAATTTATAAAAAAAGAGACAAAATAAGCCGAGGCAATCGCCTCGGCTTATTTTTATCTGAACAAATAACATTCGTTTTATGCTAAAGTTTGTGTTTTTTCATTCTTGTCATAAACTGAAAATATCCCCCAACAAACCCATAGAAGAACAGCAACATCAGCTCTCATGTGATGAATCATCTCACCTGCTAAGGAGTAGATAAGCTGTCCCAAAAACATAGAGAAAAAAGCTATGACCCAAACATCTCCCTTGTTTGCAGAGAAAAACAGCCTCTTAAACGAATCCCAAATTGGCAAAAGCATTGCTGTTAAAAATATCAGCATCCCCGGAATGCCGACTTCAAAAGCTATCATCAAATAAAGGTTATGAACATGCACAAACACTCTTTTAGAAGTAAGTTTGAGTGTGTCCGCAAAAGCTTCTAAAAACTCTTTGTGCACAGCTGCGAATTTATTTACTCCCCATCCGAAAAAGGGCTTCTGTTTAATATAATAGAGAGCAGCAAGCCAGATTTCATCTCTTTTTGTGGTAAGAGTTTTTATGTCTCCGGAAGAAATCTGCTTCATCTCTCTCATTAGAAGTGGAGTGATTTTATCTCCGATAAAGAAATTTAACAAAAATATTGACCCCAGAGAGATAGCACAAAAATAAGGTATAAGTTTGAGATCCAAAAGTTTAGCTCTATAAGCAAAAAACATAATTATAAAAATCTCAAAAAAACAGGCTGCATATGTAATGGAAGAAAAAGAAAATATAACAAAAATAATATTAATGACAATATAGAGGGCTCTTAAAAATGAATGCATTTTTTGTTGAATTATATAGATGAAGTTAAAGGGAATAGCCAGATAGAGATAGGGTCCCAACATGTTGTGATTTGAAAAAGTTGGGGAAGGAAACTTCGCGATTCCTATCTGTTCCGCCACAATCCAGAGTCCGGCAATCATATTTATGTAAAAAAAAGTTTTGACAAAAATATCCCTCCTCTTATCGTCATTTATCAAAAGCGAGACGAGCCACGCACCAGCCAACATTTCAAGTGGCACAGAGCTGTCTCTTGCCCAAGAGGAAAAATTTTCGTAATTTAGTAAGTATGAAAAGGCAGAATATAGAAAAAATAGGGAGAGAATAATAAAAATGAGTTTCCCATTTTTTGTCAACTTTGGAGTCAGTGAAAAATTATATTTAATACTTTTGTAC
>JAAYFL010000033.1 GCA_012728235.1 Synergistaceae bacterium | reverse complement strand
TTACGAAATATTGAATGTACCGCGAGGGGCCTCGGCAGATGAAATAAAAAAGGCCTACAGAAAATTAACTAGAAAATATCACCCGGATGCAAATCCGGGTGATAAACAGGCCGAGATAAAATATAAAGAGATAAATGAAGCAAATGATGTTTTGAGTGACTCCAAAAAACGTGCTCAATATGATCAATTCGGCTATGTGGGGGATATGCCCCCCGGAGGGTCAGGGGGATTTAGTGGATTCGGAGGTTTTTCCGGAGCCGCAGATTTTGGAGATATTTTTGGAGATCTTTTCGGCAGTGCGTTTGGTGGTGCAGGTAGAAGGTCTTCTAATCCTAATGCCCCACGCCGCGGAAGCGACCTAGAGTATGCAATGCAAATAACCCTAGAGGACGCATATCGTGGTGCGAGTAAAAAGATTTCTATTCCTAAATTGGATACTTGTTTAAACTGCAAGGGAAGCGGTGCTGAACCTGGAAGCAAGGTGAATAAATGTCCTACATGCGGAGGCAAGGGACAAGTACAGCAGGCTATAAATACTCCTTTTGGGCAAATGGTGCAAAACACAGTTTGTCCGGCATGTCATGGCAAAGGAGAAATAATAGAAACACCTTGCAAACAGTGTCGAGGTCAAGGTCGTGTGCGTACACAGCATTCTGTTGACGTTAAAATACCTGCCGGAGTTGATACAGGTATTAGGCTGAGAGTCGCAGGTCAAGGCGAGGCCGGCATCAATGGAGGGCCACCTGGAGATTTATTTATACTATTAGAAGTCCGTTCAGACAAGAGATTCCAGCGTAGAGGCGACGATTTAAACGTTGCAATAGATATATCATATCCGCAAGCAGTATTAGGCTGTGAAGTAAAGATAGAGACTTTTGACGGCATAGAAACGCTAGATGTTCCAGCCGGGACTCAGCCAGGTTCAAAGTTGAGAATAAAGAAACACGGGATGCCTAAGCTACGTGGTGGGGGCAAGGGAGATATGAACGTATTGGTACGTGTAAACGTCTCCAAAAAGCCATCCTCAAAAGAAAGGGCTCTCCTGTTAGAGCTAGCAGATGAAATGAAAGTTCAGGTTAAAAATAAGTAAAATATAAATACTATAAAATATCATCTTAATCTTAAATGCCCCGTATAAAATACGGGGCATTTTTATATAGACTTTATATCTTTGCGTAAAAATAAAAAATAACAGCTACTTCTGATGGTGTCTATTTACACAAATAAGAATGAAAGATAGAATAGAGCGCGTTAATTGTTTTACATCGCTTTATTAAACTTAATTAATTCAAGCAATTAATTGAATATTTTTAAAATACTCGGAGGTGGCTTGTCATGAAAAAAGTAACCGTAGCCTTGTCTCTATTGTTTGTTCTATGTTTAGGTTTGGCAGCTTCAGCTGCTACTCCCATCAAGATTGGTTATCTTGCTGCACTTACAGGAGATTATGCCGCATATGGAACAACCGAAGTAAATATGGCTAAATTGGTAGTTGGTGATATAAACGCTAAGGGCGGTTTGCTCGGACGTAAAATTGAATTGGTTGTATACGACACAAAAACACGTAATGAGGACGCAGTAAATGCTGTTCGTCGTATGATTAAAAGCGATAAAGTCTGTGCGATAATCGGAGCCAACTCAAGCGGGATAAATATTGCAACTGCACCGATAGTTCATAAGGGAAAGACACCTCAGATTTCTACAGTTGGAACAAATCCCCTCGTTACAGTGGACTATAAAGGTAAAGTTCGTCCTTATTCATTTCGTGTTTGTTTCACAGACCCATATCAAGGGGCTCTTGCAGCAGATCTTGCAAAAGTTGAATTAAAAAAGAACAGTGCTGCAATTCTTTACAACGTGGGTTCCGACTATGCTCAGGGGCTTCGTGAGTTTTTCACCAAAAGCTACAAAGATTTAGGCGGTAAAATTGTCGCGGATGAAGGTTATCGCGATACAGATGTTGATTTTAGAGCACAGCTAACAAAAGTTAAAAGCTCTGGAGCAGAAGTTCTTTTCCTGCCTGGAATGGGCAAGGATATGGCACTAATAATCAAACAAGCACGAGAACTCGGGCTAAATATTGCAATTATAGGCGGAGATGGTTATGGAGAATTAATGAACGAAATAGCCGGAAAGGCCATGAAGGGAACATATTGGATTAACCATACGTATCTTTCAGATCCTGGGATGGCGCCTATTTTTAAGCGCTATAAAGAAGTATACAAAGATGACTGCAAGGAATTTGTAAACGGAACTATGGCATATGATGCTACTCAGTGGCTTCTAAATGCTATAGAACGCGCAAACAGTACAGATGGGACAGCAATTGCAAAGGCGCTCGAGACGACAAAGAATCTTAAGTTGGCACATGCCACACTATCGATAAGTGCAGAAGACCACAATCCCATTAATAAAGCGGGAATTATTCTAAAAGTTGACGATAATTTAAAAATGCAGTTCTATAAAAAGGTTCAACCTAAATAGATATTTCCTAAATAATTAGGTTGTCCGATTATTCTTTACTTTTGTTTTATGTTATCCTAAAGATTGTGCGAAAATTGCCACTGCATCATTGATAAAGACCGAGGTGTTTTTTTGGATATTATTCAACAACTAATAAATGGCCTTTCA
>JAAYFL010000032.1 GCA_012728235.1 Synergistaceae bacterium | reverse complement strand
TCTGCCGGTTCTACCATGATGTGGACATCTATAAAAGCATCTTTATATTCTTTTCTGAGTGCTTTTAATAAAGAAGGGCCGTAAGAAAGGTTGGGTACAAAGTGTCCATCCATTATGTCAAGGTGCAACCAATCTTCTTCTCCACACAACTCTTCAATACTGCTCTGCATATTCAAAACATCCGCAGACAATAAAGACGCAGCTATTAGTGCGGGTTTCTCTTTTTTTAAATCCATCAATTGAATCGGTCCTGCCAAACCAAATCACCTCCAAGCGTTATCATTACCGTAGAGGCTCCAATATATGGTACATCTAATGAAATGTATTCACCACTTTTTGCAGTGCCTTCTTTAATTATTTTTATTCCCGATGAGTCTCTCATCTCAATTTTTAGAGAAAGAGGCTTGCTCAAGGGGGGAGTTTGATACCTTATTTTAGCTGTTTTCTTTTGTTTATTCGCATCTGTAAGCAAAGTTTCTACTTTTGCTTCTGATTCCGATTTATTTGTTTTCTCTGATGAAACAGGAACCAACTCTACGGAAGCACCTTTTTCTACAACTTTTAACTCGGTTTTTTTGTCTGCCGGAATGTTTGAGTCTGTTTTAAGAGGAATCTTAACTGGTGCAGACTCTTTGATAACAATCTTACGAACTACCTCTTCTCGCTCTTTATTCTGATTGTCCATTGGCGGCCGTTCACTGCTCATTTCATTTGCCCTTAAGGCTCTTGAAACCGTAATATTAATGGTAGTACCAGCCGGTACGCTCGCTCCTTTTCTAGGAGATGTTGACAAGACAGTTCCTTCTGAAGTAGAAGCAGAAGGAGATTCATTCGTGACACCAATAGAAAGATCGCTCTTCTCTATAGCTTTCTTAGCTGATTCAATATCCAGCCCTATTAGATCCGGCACCAAAACAAAAGAACCTTCTCCATCGCTTCCTAAGCTAACAATAATACTTACCATTGCGTTCGCAGCTACAGTTTGCGGAGCCGCGGGATTTTGTGCAATTATAGATCCTGCCGGCTTTAATTTATCTGTTACTCTCATAACCTTATCTACCTTAAAACCAGCTTCACTCAATCTTTTAATTCCCTCTTCAAATTTCATTCCCCTTACATCGGGAATCGGCACTATTGAACCGCCTTTACTTACTTTTATAAGAAGAACCTTCCCTTTCGCAACCTTTACACCTTCAGGTATGTTTTGGGATATGACAGTATCTGCTCGTTCAGGAGAATCAATTTTGTCAACTTTCGCTAATAATCCACGGCTTTGCAGTAAGTCGACGGCATCAATAAGTTGGGTGCCAACCACTGACGGAACGACGATGTCTTTCTTCTCCATAAAAATTGTACTAACTGCAATCCAACCACAAATGATAATTATTAAAAAAGCGACAATAACAACCCAACGATGCATTTTACCCATTAAAAAATTCCTCCCGATTATTTTCGTTTTGAAAGGATTACCATGTAAAAACCGTCCACCCATGGTAATCCAGGCCATATTACAGTTCCATACGGTCTGCCTTTAGTAATAAACCGATTTTTTTTAACAAGTGGTATCTCAATAAGCTCTGGATGTTCTGCCATCACAGAAGCCACAACTTTTTCATTCTCTTCTTTAAATAGACTACATGTACTGTACACAATAACTCCCTCTGCCGCAATAAGGGAAACTGCTCTTTTAAGCAATTCAACCTGTAACTCTGCGGCTTCTGTTAACATTTCCGGTGTACAGTACCATTTGCTTTCAGGATGTCTACCCCATGTACCACTTCCGGTGCAAGGAGCATCTAATAATATGGCCTTAGGTGTAATGTCAGGATTAAGAGTTAACGCATTTCCAACTTTAAAATTAATCCTATCTTCTACTTTCAGCCTTTTCATTTCAAGTTGAGCGGCTTTTATCCTTGGCTCTGAAAGGTCCCATGCCTCAATTTGCAACTTTGGCATGATACTTGCTATTTGTCCCGTCTTTACTCCTCTGCCACAACACATATCAAGCAGAGGGCCTTCTTTTATTTTATTACAAAGAACTTCTCCTACAAGCATTGAAGACTCACTTTGTGGCGTAATTTTGCCCTCTCTATAACCTATAAGGTTAACTGGGTAGGGATTCTCCGGTGTACGAATGGAGGATTCAAGAAAAGAAGAAGCCCAAGCCTTTCTGCCTGTAGATCTGTATTCTTTTAAGAACGCCTCTCTGTCTGTTCCGTTTGAAAGGCGAAGAGAAAGATATGTCTTCATTCCGTTTGAATAAACGATTTTCTTGGCTTCCGCTATAGACAAATCTTTTGCCCACTGAGCTGCGGCCCAACCTGGTACACCCCAATAGAGAGCTTGATCTCTTAGCGCACTACTCATTTTAAGCTCATCAAGATACGCACCGGCTTCATCTGCTACGGTATGAAGAACCGCATTTACAAGTGCCGTATCCCTTTCATTGCCCTGTTTCTTTATCGCTTGAACTATCCCATTTATGAGCACTGGAATAGCAAAATAGCGTAGCTCAACTATACCCGCTATTCCAACCAACAAAGCGTCAGCTGTAATAGAATCAAGTTCTCTGGTATCGCGTTTGCAATACCTCATCATGAGGTGCTTCCATAAGCTTAATCGTCTTAGCGTACAGTACATTAAAGTTGCGGCTAAAACCCTATCCTTGGGAACAATTTCGGAATATGTCTTTCTTAAAGTTTCTGCCGCAAAAGCGCCCTCTTTTATCTCACCGTAAATATGAATTACGGCCTCTATCCCTCTCATATAAAACAACCACCTCTATAGGTTCCGCTTGGCAAAATAATCCTCATTATTATAATTTCCCTAATTATGCTTCTTAATTTCTATATCTTCCAGTTTTATTTTAAATAAAGAAAGGAGGTAGCTTCCGCCACCTCCTTCAATTGTACACTATTTTCTAGTCTCTGCGAGAGCCACGAAGAGCTATAAGTCTAACAAGCTGTAAAACTGTCATTACCAACGCAGCTACATATGTCAGTGCAGCCGCGTCTAAAACATACTTTGCTCCTTTTATCTCACCGCCTACAAGCAACCCAGTATCAGAAAGATTCTTCAAGGCTCTTGCACTGGCATCAAATTCAACAGGCAAAGTTACTAAATGAAAGACTAAAACTGAACAGAACATAATTATTCCGAGATTCAATAAGTTAAGCGAACTTAGCAGTATCCCTAAAAAAAAGAGCGGCATTGATAACATAGAACCTATGTTAACGACAGGAACAATTGAGTTGCGGATACGAAGCATCGAGTATCCCTCTTTGTCTTGTATGGCATGCCCTACTTCATGAGCCGCCACGCCTATTGCTGCGATACTCGGACTTCCAAACACAGAATCAGAAAGGCGTAAAACCTTTGCTCTCGGATCATAATGGTCAGTTAATTCTTCCGGCACTCTTTCTATGGGAACTTCTGCCAATCCAAATCTATTCAACATTTCGCGGCATGCAATTTCTGCCGTTACTCCGTTTTGAGATCTAACCTCACTATATTTGGAATAAGCACTTTTAACCTTAAATTGAGCCCACATTGAAAAAAGTAAGGCCGGAATAAGAAAAATCATAGTTGAATCAAAAAAAGGATACATCATAGACGGTTGCCTCCATTTTTCTAAAAGCTAGAATCTTACCAATATTCTAACTTAAACAGCTGCTTCCTGTCTCAGTAAAACTTCGCAATTTCCTCTACAATACGCTCCTGCTCTTCTGGCAAAAGTTCAGGAAAAATCGGAAGAGCTAAAACTTCTTCTGCTAACATCTCTGAAACGGGGAAATCTCCTTTTTTATAGCCACTGGATGCAAAACACTTTTGTAAGTGAAGTGGTAACGGATAATATACTCTGGTTACTATATTTCTCTCTTCTAAAAAGCTCTGTAATTCATCTCTACGTTCGGCTCGCACCACATACTGGTGAAACACATGTCTGTTCCCATCTTCTTCTATTGGAGTTTTAATAACCTCAAGAAGCCCCTTTTCTCCGAAAAGAAGTTTATAGCGCTCTGCAACTAAACGCCGCTCTTCGTTCCACTCTTCCAAGTGGCGTAGTCTTACACGTAAAATTGCAGCCTGTATAGCATCAAGTCTACTGTTTATTCCAAATTCTTCATGAAAATATGTTTTGCCGGCTCCATGTACACGTAGGCGTCTTATACGTGCAGCTACTTGTGAATTATGAGGAACAGTGACCATCCCACCATCTCCGTAACACCCTAGGTTTTTTGTGGGGAAGAAAGAAAAACATCCTATGTCTCCAACTGTTCCTGCACGACAAATTTTTCCCTCTATTACACGATGTGACCCTATAGCTTGAGCACAGTCTTCTATTAATTTTATGTTTCTCTTTGCCAGCTCATCTTTTAATTCTTCAATGCGGCACATTTGTCCAAAAAGATGAACAAGAATTACGGCTTTTGTTTTAGCTGTTATTTTGTTTAATACAGACTCAGGAGATAAGTTGTATGTATCTTGTTCTACGTCTGCGAAAACAAGTTTTGCCCCTGTTCTTGTGATACAGCTTGCTGTAGCAAAGAACGTAAACGGTGTGGTGATTACTTCGTCTCCCTCTTCAAGGTCAAGAGACATCATCGCCAAAATTAAGGCATCTGTTCCAGAAGCACAACCAATTGCATTCTCTACTTCAAGATATGCTTCAATTTCTTTTTCGAGAGTTGCCACTTCTGGGCCTAATATAAATTCTTGCGTATCCAAGACCCTATCGATAGCTACTCGCACTTCTTCTTTAACTCTCTGGTAGTTTCTCGATAAATCAAATGACGGAATTTTTTTCTGTTCTGACATTTCTTCACTGCCTTCCTGATTTAATAAATGATTAGAATTTTATTGTAATATTTTGAAGTCTGTAAAACAAAAATTGTGTTTTGTAATTTAAAATTCTCAAATATGCTGTTTTGTTCGTGTTGATAAACAATTGTCACTTTTGAATGCTCTTAAATAATCAACATATACCCTTAATATAATAACTTGGTACAAGAACATCTTTTGACATATTTTTATTTACTACTACAATCAGTGAATGAAAAAAAGGATCTCTGTCTTAATACTATCATTTTGCACCCTTATTGCTTTTGGGTACTCTTTGGGAGGCCTTGGTGGATATCTTGTTGGTCGTGGCCGTCCACTAATGATTATTTCTGGGCTTGTTATTGGCACTCTATCTGCCATCTTGGCTTTCTACATATGGAACATGTATCTCGACGAAATCGCTGTTGAAGATGAGAAGCTTAGAAAAAACTCCTAATACGAGATACGAGAACTAGTACCTTTTTAATTCATCTTATTTATTTTCTAAAAAATCAACTATAAATGCAACCAGTTTTTCTGCTGCTCCTCTCTCAAAAGAAAGAAGCTTATACTTGTCTTGTATCTCAGCTAACTTCTGGGGACATTGCAGTAGTTCAATAGCAAGATTTGCCACCATTTCCGGGGTCATGGCGTACCGATGCTCCGGAACGATGTTTTCCCCGGATATTCTATTAGGCAAAGAAACAAATTTTACACGTGAATTGTACCACATTACCAATTTCTTTTTTATTTTCTTTGCTCCTGGGACAGAGAGTGGAATCAGTCCAGGCAGACCGTCTAGAGGAATATTTTCTGCGTAATTAAGAGGGGCGACCACAAGAAGCGGAACCCCTAAAGAAGCCACCTGTAAGTTATTTGTCCCAGGGAAGGCCACTGCTAACTTTGAAATTTTTATTGCCTCAAAAACATTGTCCCTTATAAATCTAATTCTGCCCGGCCCATCCCATAATACTTCCTCAGCGATATCACCTTTCCACTTAATTCCGTAATGCATTAGTCCCTCATGAAGTATTTTCTCATCTACTGTCGGTGCAATTGGCAGAAAAACCTGAGATATATCAGTCTCGCTCAAAATTTTTTTCGCAACGCTTATAAAATAACTGAACCCTTCGTAGTATTCAAATGGTCTGCTTCCTGCCAACAGTGATACTACAGTTTCTTTTTGCTCTACAGAAAATTTTCGTCTTATTTCTGAATCGCATTCACATTCAGGAACGCTGTCAAACATTAGATTACCTAAAAGAGTATATTTTGTTGGGGATATTTTCTTTTTTACGAATCGCGAAAGAGCCGTGCAATCGGGAAGAAAAAAATGATCCACAAAAAAACGCCACCTGGGACGAGACGTATAAATTAACCATTTGCCCCTTAACCTCAGAGACAACAGTGCTCCATACATCGGGTCTCCGCCAAGCTGTAAAACAATATTTTTTTTCGTGTCGGGAGTAGCTGTCTTTAAAACTTCCGCGAAAGAGAAAGCCCTATCTATCCCAATAAGTTCCTTGCCATAAATCTTTTCCATACCGCTTGCGTAGGTACAGGGCAAAGTAACAAGAATAACATGGGCATTTATATTTGTTTTATTAAGAGCAGAAGCGACCGGCTTTACCCACCCGGATACTTCTCCGGGAGAATTTGTAAGAATATAAATACTGCTCAAGCAAATACACCCCTCTTTTAGTATAAACAGATCCGCTTCTAATACAACAATGTTCTGAAATATGTTTCATTTTTTGATACGCCTTAACAATTACTAATCAAGTAATGTTATAATTATAAGGTTAAAAGAGACAGATAGGAGAATTAAAATGTTTATTCCCCTCGAAGGCGAAAACATTATTTGTTTGGCAAACGTTATTGCTTTATTTCGTAGCTCTAACGAGACAAAGATAATCAAAAAAGATGGAAGCGTTGTTACAACTTGCTTCACTCCAACCACATTAAAAAAACGCCAACTTTCTCTATATAATAAATCGATAATTTAAAAAAGGAGTTTTTAATATATGGATAACATGGATCTTCCAAACAACACAAACAACACGTTCGCCCCTGAATCAGACTATTCCGAAAAAAACATACACGTCCTTGAAGGACTTGTTGCAGTACGAAAACGTCCAGGCATGTATATTGGAGATCAAGGGTCACGTGGACTTCACCACATTGTATACGAAGTTATAGATAACTCTATAGATGAAGCTCTAGCCGGTTTTTGTGACACAATAAACTTAACTATAAATGAGGATGGAAGTATAACTGTAGTCGACAACGGACGCGGTGTTCCAACAGGGATGCACGAATCAGGTAAATCTGCAGCGGAAGTAGTTATGACGGTACTGCATGCCGGAGGAAAATTCGACAAATCATCCTACCAGGTGTCGGGAGGACTGCACGGCGTTGGTGTTTCTGTTGTAAACGCACTCTCTGAATGGCTTGAACTCACAATATGGCGCGAAGGGAAAGAACACCATCAGCGCTATGAGCGTGGTGTCCCAATGACTGAGCTTGAGATAGTCGGCGATACTGAAAACCGAGGCACTAAAATACGTTTCATGCCGGACAAAGAAATCTTTACATCCATTGAATTCCAAGCCGACATATTAAAAGGACGCCTCCGGGAACTTGCATTTCTTAACCCAAGCATAACAATAAATTTTAGAGATTTAAGGCAGGAAGACCCACAACTTAAAACTTATCATTATCCAGAGGGGATATCTGCATTCGTTGACTACATTAATAAAGGGAAAAATGTTCTCTTTAAAGATCCTATAGTTATAAATGGAGAAAGAAATAAGACTGCTGTAGAAGTAGCGATACTCTATAATGATACATATGCCGAACGTCTTCATGGTTTCGTAAATCTAATAAAAACAATAGAGGGCGGAACCCATGTCGCAGGATTTCGCACGGCGCTTACTCGTGCAGTAAATGACGAATCACGCAAGCTAAATCTGCTCAGAGAAAAGGATGAAAACTTGTCTGGAGATGATCTGAAAGAGGGACTAACCGCTGTCATATCTGTAAAAGTTATGGAACCTCAATTTGAAGGACAAACAAAAACAAAACTTGGGAACGGAGATGTCAAAGGTATCGTTGACTCATTGGTTTATGAGGGGTTAAAAGAAGCTTTTGATGAACGTCCAGAAATACTTAAACCAATTGTAGAGGGTGCAATAAGAGCCAGACAAGCGAGAGAAGCGGCGAAAAAAGCCAAGGATCTTGTCCGACGTAAATCAGCGATGTCTGGGCTATCCCTTCCTGGAAAATTAGCAGACTGTTCAAGCAGAAATCCGGAAGACTGCGAGATTTTTATAGTTGAAGGAGACAGTGCTGGAGGCAGTGCAAAACAGGGGAGAAACCGTGAATTCCAGGCAATACTTCCTCTCCGAGGCAAGATATTAAATGTAGAAAAAGCTCGCCTTGAAAGAGTTTTAAGCAGCGAAATGATAAGAAACATCATTCTTGCTCTCGGTTGTGGGATAGGAGATGATTTCGACAGAGATAAGCTTAGATATCACAAGATATTTATTATGGCTGATGCCGACGTCGACGGAGCTCATATCAGAACACTATTGCTTACCCTTTTCTTCCGCTATATGCCGGAAATAATCGAAAATGGTTTTCTTTACGCCGCACAACCACCCCTTTATAGAGTACAGATAGGCAAAGAGATCCATTATTGCTACACAGAAAAAGAAATGAAAGACCTTCAGGAAGATACGATAGGGAAAAAAATAGACGTCCAGCGTTATAAAGGGCTGGGAGAAATGAATGCAGAGCAACTTTGGGAAACAACAATGGATCCACAAAGTCGAATTATTAAAAGAGTTGAAGTACAGGACGCAGTCGAAGCAGATGAACTCTTTGGAATCCTAATGGGAGACCAAGTAGCTCCACGACGTGAATTTATCGAACTACACGGGAAAGAAGTCCAAAACTTAGATATATAATATATAAATAGATATATAAAATCTTAACAAGAATCAATTCTCAGAAACGCCTGTCAAGGATTTTACTTGACAGACGTTTCTTTGCTGTATATAATACCAAAGTTGCCCAATAGGAGGAATTTTTATGTCTGAACTGAACACCTTGCAACAGCGCATCAGAGACGGGTTGCTTTTTGACTCTTACAGTTCGCTTATATCTAAAAAACAGTATGCTGCTTGTGAAATGATCCTTTTACAGGACCTTTCTTTTTCAGAAGCGGCAGAAAAAATAGGTGTTTCTCGACAAGGAGTACACGACCTTCTAACACGAGCAAGAGAACATATGGAAAACTATGAAATATCATTAAGGCTTTTGGAAAAAAATAGCAGAATAGCAGAGATAAAAAAATTACTTGAAATTAATAAAGATTGTATTCCCAGTAATTTTTACAATCAAATTAAATCTCTGCTGATTAAATAAGGAGTTTATAAATGTTCAACTCATTAAAAGACAGATTCGAGAATATTTTTGCATCGCTTAGAAATAAGGGCAAATTATCCAAAGAAGACATTGAACTTACCCTTCGTGAGGTAAGAAGAGCCCTGTTGGAAGCTGATGTAAACTACAAAGTTGTGAAAGATATAGTTGAAGCAATAAGAATACGTGCTACAGACAAAGAAGTTTTGGATTCGATAACGCCTGCACAGCTTATACACACAATAGTTTACGAAGAGCTTATCTCTATAATGGGGGATAAAACTGAACCTCTTACGTTCTCATCGAAATCCCCTACGATTTATATGATGGTTGGGCTTCAAGGTTCGGGAAAAACAACTACTACAGCCAAAATAGCCAAGATGCTATCAAAAAAGCATAAGCCATTAGTTGTCGCTTGCGACCTCAAGAGACCCGCCGCCGTCGAACAGCTTAGAGTCCTTGCAGAGAAATCTAACGTCGCTTTCTTTGGCCCTGAAAAAGGGGAAACAGATCCTCTCTCAGTTGCCCTTAAATCGAAGAGATACGCGGAAGAACGTTTATGTGACGTAATAATCCTTGATACAGCCGGACGCTTGCAGTTGGACGATATTCTTATGCAAGAATTAGAACAAATGAAAGGGAACATGTCCCCTCAAGAAATTCTATTGGCAGTTGATTCTATGACTGGACAGGAAGCAGTAAATGTGGCTACTGAGTTCAACGAACGCCTGAAACTGACGGGTGTAGTGTTGACAAAACTTGACGGAGATGCAAGAGGGGGGCCTTCTTTAGCTATCCGCGCAAGTACCGGAGTTCCCATAAAACTTGCCGGTAGCGGAGAGAAAGTAGAAGATATTGAGGTTTTTGATTCGCGGAGAATGGCTCAGAGGATTATGGGAATGGGAGATATCCAGGGATTGCTGGAAAAGGTCCAATCTGCAACAGAAGAAGCAGATCTAAATCGCATAGCCGATAACATTAAAAAAAAATAGATTTACCTTAGAAGACATGCTGCTTCAGCTTCGTCAGATACAAAAATTGGGCCCTCTTGAAAAAGTTTTTGAAATGCTTCCCATACCAGGTATGGCCAATGCAGTCAAAAATGCAGATCTTGACCCAAAGAGACTTAGACATACAGAAGCGATAATTCTTTCTATGACTCCTGAAGAGCGTAATTCACCGGACATAATTAAAGGGAGCCGACGTAAAAGAATTGCAGATGGTTCCGGCACTTCCGTACAAATGGTTAACCAAATATTGGCACAGTTTAACCAAATGAAAAGCATGATGAAAAGTATTGGGAAAATGCCAGGCAATAAAGGCGGATTTAAAATGCCTCCCGGAATGGGTGGGCTAAAAGGAAGAAATCCTTTTTTAAAATTTTAAATAAAAAAACAAGTAAACTAAATAAGCTATTTTGATGTCGGACAACAAACAATACCGATTTCAATATAAAAGAGGAAAAATCCTCAGAGAAAACAACACAGGAGGTGTTTACACAATGGCAGTTCGTATTCGTCTTTCCCGACACGGGAAAAAGAAGGCTCCTTTTTATCGCTTGGTCGTGGCTGATTCACGATCCCCAAGAGATGGCCGTTTTATTGAAATACTCGGAACCTATAATCCTCTGACAGAACCGGCAGAGATAAAGGTTAACGCCGAACGCGCAGTCTTTTGGATTAAAAATGGAGCTTTACCCTCAGATACAGCCAAAGTATTGCTTAAAAAAGCCGGAGTATATGACGCACCGGCTACGGAATAGGCGGGAAAAATATGCCTAATTATGTTGACCTTGTAACTCTTATCGTCAAAAAGCTTGTCACCATTCCTGACGAAGTCATCGTCACTGAAACTCGGAATGATTTCGGAGCTATTTTGCTCACAATAAAAGTTGCACAAGAAGACATAGGCCGAGTTATCGGGAAAAAAGGTTCTACGATTAATGCTATACGTCATGTGGCAAAGGCAGCTTCAATCAAGTCCGGCGAAAAAGTTGATGTGGATGTCAAAGAAGACTGATAAACATTCTGCAAGAACCATTATAGGGAAAATTGTTGGCACTCACGGTATAAAGG
>JAAYFL010000031.1 GCA_012728235.1 Synergistaceae bacterium | reverse complement strand
TCTTTCAAATGAATCAGCTATCTCGCCATTTTTTACTATTGCTATTCCTACAGAACATGGGGAACACCTGTTGCTGTTAGCCGTTTCAAAATCAATGGCGACAAAATTCGAAGGGATTTCTTTTATGGGAGAATATACTCGTTGGTAGCGAGCGGTAGGCTCTTTAGGAGTCTTAGCTTCAATAATTTCAATCGACTTAACCTGCTCGTTGAACTTCATTTGAATACCAAGCACAAAATCGCCCCCTTACAAAGAAACTACGATGACCGCAAAGGTCAAAGACAGTCTTTATTCTATGTAAATACAGCGCATACTTTTATACGTCAATTCTATCAATAAGATGACTTTTTGCAAGCTTCAATATTGATACAAATTGTCCACCACTCTAGAAGATAATAGAGTTTTCTTCAAAAAACGAAGGCTCTATTTTTGTTTCTACAAGCACTCACAAACTCAGTAAAGAAGCGAAATGAAGGTATTTTCCTTGAGAAACAACTTCCCAAATCCAGTCTCGCCTCGTTAGTTATGGTGTTATACTTTTAAAAGCGATTAAACAAGGAGGTACATTGAAATGAATACTGAGAGAAGACGTGCGTTGATGGTATTCGTGGTCTTGGCGACTATCCACTGTATCTTATTTATGCCGATGGACAGAGTTAGCAATAGCACATCATATAGAACTTTCTCTGGATACCACAATTTATTTTCTTCAGAAGAAAAAATAGCTGGTTCTCATCTTGAATATGACACATCAAGGCTCTTCGTTAATCTTGGGATAATCGCTTTGATTAGCGGAGGAGTTTACTTAGTCTCAAAGAAATTATAAATTTTAAGACAATTAAAAGAATAAACCTATGCGATTAGGTTTAAGATTCTATCTACCTCAACTGCCTATGATAGCGTCACAAAAATGTAGACATAAAAAAATGAAGTTGAGAGAATACAAAAAGGGAGCGATGATGTTGCTGTGGATTGTAGGAATTCTCGTGTTACCTATTATTGCCGTATCGCTTTTTAATTCCGTTTCCGAGCACAGCTCAATGAGCATAAGAAACATCGCCGTGTCTATATTTATATTGTCATTACTGCTATCTTTTGCAGCGCCTCCGTGTAGATTTTCACAAAAAAGCGGAGGCGAATTTATTGGTTTTATTCCACTCTGGAAAATTACTTTTGAGGTGATTGATAAAAAAATGTTATTGTTTTGTCTCTTCTCAGCTCTGTATTCCGCAAGTATTGGATGCGAGTTCTATAAAAATTAATATGCTCATATGCTCAGTAGAGACATAATTAGATTCTGTTAAAATTTGAAAGGAGTGCACAAAATGAGAAAGTTGCTCTCGTCATGTGTAATTGGACTTGTTGTTGTCTTTTTGGTTATCCTTTCTATGCGAACGCTGTCCATTGCTTCAGGACCCTATGTCGCTTCTAAACTCCGAGAACCGTTCCATTATGCCAGTTGTAAATGGGCGCAGAAAATTGACCCGGAAAACATCATCTATTATCCCACACGAGAAGCGGCGATAAACGACGGACACCGTCCATGTAAGGTGTGTAAGCCATAATAAATGAAGTAGGGAGTGAATGTGATGAAAAAAAATCTGTTGATATGTGTGATCGCTATTTTCCATGTAACGGTGGGGTCAGACCTACACAATTGACACTACTTAAAGAAGGAGATATGAGACCTGTTCCTTCTGTCGGATTTGGGTGTTACTCGGGCAAGCAGAAGATTTGAAGTGGCAATGTAAGTCGAAGGCCAACGGGAAAATTATTGAAGAGATCCGAAAAATTCTGGATTTATGAATTATAAAGGTCTGCCCCTATTACTCTCTCGCGATATCCTTTAGGTACTCGTGAATAGATTTGCCATTAATTTCGAGGTCCTCGATCGCGTAATTTCCGTCTGAATATACTTTTACTATTATTAAGCACTCACCGTTATTATTTCGTGTAATATCTGCGACAGCCTTTTCCGCCTCCGGGGCAATACTTTCGTTTAAGTAAAAACGATCGAAGGGAAGGCTTATCCTGTATGTTGTTCTGCCCGCGTTATCTTTAGAATTTCCGTATTCATAAAAACGGATTTTAAGACAGTCCATTTTTGCTATCGGCTTTTCAACTAAATCCACTACAGTAGCGATACCTTGTTTATCATTGCTCAGCACTGCATATACATATGCTCCGTCTTGGAATTTCTTTTCTTCCTTTAATATAATCTCATTCGGGAGAGCGTTTAATGCTACATAACGTCCCCTGAAGGGGTCATACGGATCTACAATGCCGGCTTTAAAACGGTAAACGGCAGGAGACACTGACGGCAATTCATAATTAATGATTTTGAAAACCGGGTACGCCACGGCGGCCAGCGCAGTTATGAGAAAAAATATAAGTCGGCACCAATTCTTTTTATCCATTTTTCTTCTCCGTTAAGAGCTTATCTTCTGTTTTTTTGAAATAACGGCCAAGGTATATATTAGCCGCAATAAAAATCAGTCCAATTATTATGAATACAATCGCACGTCCGATAATACTTATTCCACTATCAAAAAACTTAGAGGAGATAAGCAAAACAAGCTGAAGCATGCCTGCATTCATCTCAAGCAGCTCTCTGTTCCGCATTCCGTATAACAGGGTCATAATTCCTAAAACTGCGAAGTAGACATTCGTGATCCAAAACATCGGGACATACCCAATGAACCCGAAATATTTGAAAAGCGCCAGCAAAGGAAATGCCATCACCATCAACTTCAGAGGTGTCCATTTTTGAACTGTCAAAATGACTCCAACTACAAAAAATATTATTAATGTTCCCAACAGCAAAAGAGCGGCCGGCTCACTATGATACCCATCAAAGGATAAAGTGTTCCAGAAATCCCTGCTCACGCTGGCTATGGTTAGCAGGAGGGTGAATGAGGACCAACCGGCAATAAGCCACGGATTTTTCCATTCCTTAATGCCTTGGGAGCGATAGACAAGGCCGCCGATAAATACGATTGACGTTGTAATTATCAATGTAATGAGCCATATATTGTGAGTGCCTATAAAAATAAAAAAAGTTATAGGTAAAAATACAATATAACGCATCCATGTCGTGATGCCGTCAAAAGGTTTTCGAAAGAGACGCAAATAAATATAAGGCGTGATACCACCAAGATAAGCT
>JAAYFL010000030.1 GCA_012728235.1 Synergistaceae bacterium | reverse complement strand
TTTTCCAGACGACTTTCATCGTTGGAGAAGAGATTTTTGGTGGATTAGCTGCCGATTTAGGCGAAGGGTTCGGAGGAATACTGGAGAGCTTTTTAGTTTCAGTAAATTCCCCAGAATGGCTTGTTTCCCTTGTCGCTGATGGTTTGATTGGCGGTGTTGGAGCAGTCATAGAGTTTGTTCCTCTAATTACTGTTCTATATTTGATGTTGGGCTTTTTGGAAGATAGCGGATATATGTCGAGAGCCGCATATGTCTGGGATAACCTTATGAGAAAATTTGGACTGCACGGCAAAGCATTTATTTCAATGATAATAGGTTTTGGTTGCAATGTTCCAGGTATAATGGCAACTAGAACATTAGAAAATAAAAAAGATAGAATGATAGCCATACTTATAAATCCTTTTATGAGTTGTGGAGCAAGAATACCTATATATATGTTATTTATTGCAGCATTTTTCCCCAATCATGGAGCCTTAGTTCTTTCCACGCTCTACGGTTTCGGGATATTGGTCGGTTTGATTATGGCAAAGGTTTTCAATAATACTCTCTTTAAAGGCGAGAGCTCATATTTCATCATGGAGCTTCCCCCATATAGAATGCCGACAATTAAGAATGTTCTGAGAAACATGTGGACGAATGTATACGACTTTATCGCCCGTGCCGGAACAATTATTTTTACGGTAGTCACTTTAATGTGGGTTTTAGCCGTGTTGCCCACATCAGCAGATCCATACAGCAAAGAGAGCTTCCTGGGCATGATAGGTTCTTTCTTGGTGCCTCTATTTAAACCGGCCGGGTTTGGAACGTGGCAAGAATCAGTCGCACTGTTTGCCGGAATTCCGGCAAAAGAGGCAGTAGTAGGGACTCTCGGAATGCTTTATGCCGGAGAATACATGGAAGAAGGAAAGATTCTAGTCGATGTCATAAGACAGCACTTCACACATTTGACAGCGCTCTCCTACATGTTGATGGTCTTGCTGTACACACCTTGCGCGGCAGTTCTCGGAACAATAGGCAGAGAGACTAAATCAATAAAATGGGTCATTTTCACAGCCCTCTATACTTTTTTAATAGCTTGGATAGTGGCAGTGGCGGTTTTCCAGATAGGAAGTCTGCTGGGATTTAGTTAAGTTCGACTTAGCTAGGATTAGACGGAGCGAATTATTATGTTAAAAGAAATACTAAAAACGATTCATGAAAGTGGCTATTTTTCTAACGGAGCTTTGGCTGCGGAGCTTGATGTCCCCATAGAAGTTGTAATTGATGCAATCAATCAGTTGGTGAGAATGGGATACATCAAAAAGCATGAGAGAGAAACTATCTCTCCTCCCTCATGCGGAGGCTGCCCACACTCCCAATCCTGCAACAAAGAAATCTTGATAACATATGAGATTACAGAAAAAGGATTGGAAACGGTTTAGAACTTTAGGCAATCAATAGCTAAAACTTTTTGGCAAGTGCAACCTTTGGTTGCGGCAAGCAGTCGGCAAATGGAGACTTTGTCTCCGACAAGCAATTGTTAAAATGCCTGCTGAAAAGAGCGACTGATAGTCGCGAGAAGAGACGTTTTTAAACGTCGAAAAGAGTGGCTTCGCCACGAGAAGTGTTGTTAATGCGTTTTGCTAAGCGGTAGCTAAGCAGTATGTAATTATCTTTAAACGGTGACGAAGTCACCACTTGCCACGACCAAAGGTCGTGCTTGCCAGTGACCAACGGTCACGATTTCTCTCGCTCGTAGAGCGCACTTGTCAAAAAAAAAAGAACCCCGCGAGGGGTTCTTTTTTTAGTCTTCTTCTCTTTTTCCGAGTTCCTTGTCCAACATCATCAAGCCCATTGGTTTGCCTGCTGCACGTTTGAACTTTGCAAGAATGCCTGCTGCGTTTTCTTCCTCTTCAACCTGTTCGTCAATGAACCAGTTGAGCATGCTTCTTGTGGCGCGATCGTTTTCTTTTTCTGCAAGTTCTGCCATTTTATCGATAAGTTCTGTTACAAGTCTCTCATGGCTTAATACTTCTTCAAATACTTCGACAGCGCTTCCCCAATCTTTCTTGGGTGTCGGAATAGCTTCAAGTACGACACTTCCACCTCTTGAAATGAGATATGTATAGAATTTCATGCCGTGCTCAAGTTCTTCTTCGGCCTGTTTTTCCATCCAATGTGCGCATCCCGGAAGATCTTCATCTTCAAACCAAGCTGCCATTGAAAGGTATAGATAAGCTGATTCGAACTCCGCCTGTATCTGTGAATTTATACTCTTCTCCATTACTTTTCCTATTTCCATAAATATACACCTCCATAATTTTTTAAATTAATATTTATTCAATTTCCATCAATCCAAGTTATATTAATCGTCCCCACACGTCAAGGTGAAAACATGTAATTTTTAAACAATTGTTAAAGAAAAATGGCAAGTGCGGTTTGCAACCGCGGCAAGCGATTGGCAAGGAGCGCTTCTCAGAGAGGGTTAAACAATCGCTTAGCCACTGCTTAGCCATCGCTTAGCTACTGCTTAGCAAAACGCACTTAGCTTCTCTTCGGTTGCTATCGCCTCTCATTTGTATCATAATAAGAGCATATATGTTCTTCTGAATGGAGCTGATTTTATGGTAACAAAGGTCAAAAAGGGTAGAAAGGCGATTGTTTCGCGAGATGACTGTGTCGCTTGTGGAGCTTGCGCTAAAGTCTGTCCCGTGACTGCGATAACTATTTACAAGGGCATTTATGCCAATGTTAATTTTGAAATTTGTGTCGGTTGCACAAAATGTTCTTTAATCTGTCCTGCTCACGCCATAAGTATGGAGGTGCCGGAATAGTTATGAAAAAGACTTGGAAAGACAAGATGTGGATTATAACGATTTTATACTTTTCTATTGGCTTCTTTAATATAATGTTTGCCTGGTTCGGCATGATCTGTTTTTTAGTTCCTCTTTTTATGTCAATTTTCGGCATGGAGAAGGCATTCTGCAATACATATTGCGGAAGAGGTCAGCTCTATACGATACTTGGTAACGGGAAGAAGCTTTCACTTAATAAAAATCTCCCTTCATTTCTAAGAAGCAAATGGTTTAGATACGGGTTCCTTTTATTCTTTATGACAATGTTTTTCAATATGCTCTTTGCAACTTGGACTGTATTGACAGGAAGTGGAGGGTTAAACGAATCAATTAAACTTTTATGGTCTTTTGATGTCCCTTGGAGATGGGCCAATAGAGCAGGAGATAAAATACCTCTCTGGACGGTTCAATTTGCATATGGCTTTTACAGCTTAATGTTAACGTCGCTTATATTGGGGCTTATTAGCATGGCGGTCTACAGAGCGAGATCTTGGTGCGTATACTGTCCCATAGGAACGGCAACTCAAGCTATTTGCAAGATAAGAGAGGGAGAAAAACTCTAACATTCATTTTTTAAGAAATTATTACATAAATGTAATGAGCATAAGATTTTAGTTTTTGTAATATATTAATTGTTTTTCAAGAAAAGATTAGGCAATAAACCATATGCTGTAAAATGATAGTTACGGTTATAATTTAATTCTTAACATACTTAACATACAAACAACAGGAGGATGAAATCTATGGAAAATATGGATATGAGAGCGCTCTTTAGCATGACTTAC
>JAAYFL010000029.1 GCA_012728235.1 Synergistaceae bacterium | reverse complement strand
TTTTTGCTGTCGTTATTTACAATAGAATTATAACTTTTCTATTATATTTGCATCAATTTTAAAAGTATGCTCCTTTGTCGGGAAGTCTCCCTTTCGCACTTCTTCTACGTATCTGCTTATTCCCGTCATAATAGATTCTCCTGTAGCAGCAAATAGTTTGACAAACTTTGGTCTAAAATCTGAGAACATACCAAGAACGTCGTGGTAGACGAGAACCTGTCCATCACAGTGAGGTCCTGCACCGATGCCTATTATTGGGATAGATACTGCCTCTGTTATCTTTTGCGCAAGATCTGAAGGGACGCACTCTAGTGTGATAGAAAAAGCTCCTGCATCCTCAAGTCGTTTAGCGTCATCTATGAGCTTTCGTGCTGTTTCTAGCTGTTGCCCCTGTACTTTGAAGCCCCCAAAAATATTTATAGACTGAGGAGTCAATCCAAGATGTCCCATAACAGGAATTTGTGCTTTTACTATGGCCGCAACATGTGGAACTACATCTGCTCCACCTTCAAGTTTCACCGCTTCAGCATAGCCTTCTTGTACGAGACGTCCTGCATTTCGCACGCTTTCTTCAATAGAAACACAATATGACATAAAAGGCATATCGGTAATCAGAAGAGCATTGTTGATACCATTATATGCAGCTTTGCTATGATGTATCATATCCGCCATTGTGACCCTAAGTGTATCCTTATAACCCAGACAGACCATCCCTAGAGAATCTCCTACAAGGATTGCATCTACTCCGCAAGCATCGGCAAGTTTGGCCATAGAATAATCGTAAGCCGTTATAACGACAAGTTTTTCTTTTTTAATTTTAGCCTCTTTAAATGTTGTGGTTGTCTGTTTCATGTTTTTATCCTCTCATAAATAAAAGTTTTAGCAGTCAAAGCTCTCAAGAAGTTTCTGAAGCTCTGCATAGTCCCTTTCAGGATGTTTCACCTTTGAAATTTCTATTAACTCTTTCGTAAGCAGAGCATATATTAAGCGTTTATCCCCGTTTAGCTCTGTCATGTGTTCCTTTATAGTTTCTATATCGTTGCGTTCCGTAGGTCCTGTAAGTGAATCAATAAAACCTTTTTTTCTTATGTTATAAATATTTCCTTGAATAAGGGGCAGTAGTGCTTCAAATGCTTCTTTTTCTGAGTCCCAAAGATTGCCTAAAGATTTGACTCCGATACTAATAAGCGCTGTTATGAGATTTGAGACCATAACGTTAGCCGCATGATACTGTATTTTTTGCTTTTTATCTATAAAGCAGCATTTATTGTCAGTTGTTTTAAAGATTTCTTTAATTACATCTATTCCCCCCGCTGTCCCTTCTATAGTAAAAGTGGCGTTTTCTAGCCCTTCGAAATCACCCTCCTTATTACTGAAGGGAAACATCGGATGTATCGAGTAGCCATGGCTTCCCAGTTTATCGGCTTCAGAGAAAATAGATGATGAAAGGGAGCCGCTGAGATGACAAATTATTTTGCCTTTTAAATTATATTTTTTTATGTTTTGCCATACTTCTGCAATGTCTCTGTCTGGAGTAGAAATGAAAATTATTTCAGAAGAAGAAATGAGATTGGCAATATCTTTGAACGGGAAGGAGGAAGTTATTTTTGCCGCAGATTGAGCAGATTTTAGCTTAAGGCTTGAATAACCGGAAATTTTCAATCCTTTGTCTCGGAAATAAGCACCGAGTGTTACGGCTGCCTTTCCGGCCCCTATAAAGCCAATCCGCAAATTTAAAGTGTTCTTCAACAGGAGCGTCGTCTCCTTATGTAGAATTGTAAAAGCGTTGTAAGATAGAGGATAGCATAATTGTGTTTGTAGGAGCAATGATAATTATTGTTTATATAGAGTAAATATAAAAATAGGCGGGACAATGTCCCGCCTACCTCTAAAAAGTATTGATTATTTAAGATTCTCTTTTGTTATTTATTCTTGACAGGAATCAAATATCCTATAACCATCAGCACGATTCCAAGTATCAAGAGACCGACATACCCAATATTAAATACTGAGGGGAATTTGTCAGAGATATTAAAAAGAGTGAGTTTGCCGTAATTTAACACATTGAAAATTCCGGTTGCAGCTATTTTCTCGTATACGAGTGAATAGACCAAAGCTCCGGCAAAGCCGCCAAGTACAATTACAATAGCTTGTTTGTAGATATTGGTTCCGATAGCTGCAGCTGCGGTGCCGGGGCAGGAGCCGACCATTCCGAATCCCACACCAAATATAATTCCACCGACTATTACTCCCAAATGCATTGTTTTAATGCTTAGATGCGATAAATCTAGTATGTTGAATAGGTCAAAAACATATAGTGAAGCTGTGGCGAGCCCTAAAGCGAAGAGCATAATCTTAAAGATTGTATTATCCTCTAATCTTAGAGTTGCCCTCATTTTAGGAGGACATGCAACGCCGGCAAGATATAATGCTGCACCAAATAATGCTCCTGTAATTAGACCGATAAGAAGATTCATAACTATACCCCCCAATCCATCTTTTTAAAGAGTAAGGCGACTGGGATAGCTACAACAAAGACAGCTATCGCAAAAACGAATCCGCTCACGCTGCCCTGCATTATGCCGCTCATCATATGTCCGCTTGTACATCCGTCTGCAAGCCTTGCTCCGAAGAGGAAGATAAATCCACCCACAAACTCTCGGATATAATATTTTTTACAGAAATTTTTAAATCCCTTGGAGTCTTTTATCTCCTCCACCTGACAGCTTGTTTTTTTCTTTGGATCCAAAGACCAGGCTACAAAACCACCCAGAGGAATCGCAAGTAAAAACACCATGGCGAAATTCAAGGGGTTCTTTATGTTCTTGGCAAGAGATCCACCGCTTTTGTTGTAGTAAGCATTTGTGCTACTGTAGCCATGTTTGCTCTCTGCATTTTCAGTGATTACAGAGGAATCTACTGCACTGTGTATCATTCCTCCTACCATTGAAAATTGCGTTGATACCCCTACCGGTTTAATGACGAGGACCGATATGGCAAAAACAAAGCCGAGAAAAACTGCTTTCCACAGCCAACAATTGGAATTTTCATTCATTTTTCCTTTTGCCTCCTTTATATGTTTAGTATTTTCTTCAATTATTATACCATTTTAAAAATATACTTTTAGAATGGAAAAGATTGAAAACAATAAGCCAATCGGCAATTTCTATATTTGCATTAGATTACGTATTACTTGGCTAATCCGTAGACTTTATTGACATCTTGAACAAAGATTATGCCTTTTCCCGGTTCTTTTATGTCAATTTTTTCTCGAATTGAAGAGATGATGGCATCGCTATCACACTTCTCAGAGAGAATTAAGACCATTTCTTTTTCCGGTTCGATATCCATGAAGAATAATTTACTCGTTTCGTGAATACCGGAGCCTCTTGCATTTATAATAGTTCCGCCTTTTGAGCCGGCAGCGGTCGCCGCGTCAACTACATCTTCTGCTTTTCCCTTTTCAACGATAACGGTTATTGAACAGTACATTGATTCATCTCCTCTTTCTAGCTTTTTCGAGTTTGTCAAAATACAGCCGACTGAACCTATAACGGTATGGAGAGCTGTAGTGAAGGCTATTCCATGTTTTGGCTTTTCAAATTGAAATTTTTCATTAAGGGTTTCAAGGACACATTTTGATGTTTCTTTATTACACGCCATCAGGACAATCTCTTTGCGTATCTCTGTTAGTCCCAAGTAGCTTATAAAAGAGCTGTTGGCTGTGCCCTTCGCAAGAACAACAGTTCCTCCAGTAGCGCCACATTTCTTTGCTGTTTGCAAAACGCTGCTGCCCTTGCCAAAATTAACAATAACCCAAATGAGATCGAAAACCGTGTTATCATTAATCATTTTCTAACTCCTCCTGCTCGGCGATTTAATTCTAAAGAATACTCCCAAAATCTGTAATGCGATCATAGGACTGAGAGCAACCATGGCAATAACGCCAAAGCCGTCCGTTAAAACACTTGCACCTTCAATGGCATTGGCTGCTCCATGAGCGAATGCTAATATGAAAGTGGCTGTCATGGGACCAGATGCCACCCCACCTGAGTCAAAAGATATTCCGACAAAAAGTCCCGGAACATAATATGCCAATGCTATAGAAATGATATAGCCCGGAAGCAAAAAGTGCCAAAGCTCTATTTGCGGACTTAAAATATTAATCATTGCCAACGCCACAGCGCTTCCCACACCCAAACTCAGAGCGCCCATTACCAAACTTCTTCTGACATAACCACTGGTGACCTCTTCAATTTGCTGAGTGAGAACATAAACAGCCGGTTCTGCGAGAATGGTAACGAATCCTAAAATAAAGCCTATACCTATCAGATAATATTTATTATCAAAAAGAGCGAGTTTATTTCCTATTATACTTCCGACTTCCATAAATCCTCCATTTACTCCAGTCAGAAAGAGAACAAGTCCTATTAGGGAAAATACGATTCCCAAAACTATTCTGCTTACAGTTCTTTTTGAGAGTTTAAATGAAATCTTTTGAAATATTGCGAAAATAAGAGTTACCGGCAGAAGCGCCAAAATAACCTCGCCTAAAATAACAGGGGCGTTTTCGAGGAAGGGGCCCATCAGAGAGGATGACAAAAGGTCTGTCGCAGGGAGGGTACCTTCTAGGCTTTCTGTTTTAGAAAGTATTCCCATCACCATGACTGCAATAATGGCTCCGGCTGATGCAATGGCTACTAGGCCGAAACTGTCTTCTTCAGAAGATTTGCTGTCCTTTTTTAAAGACGATATACCCAAGGCTAGGGCCAGCATAAATGGAGTGGTTATTGCGCCAGTTGTGGCACCGGATGCATCAAAAGCTATCGCTAAAAATTCTTTGGGGGTAAAAATTCCCAACATCAGGATGATAAAATAGAGGGCGGTTAAAAGCTTATTCAATGCAATATTGAATACTATTCGAACGAATCCTAATGCCATTACGAATGCGATGCCCACCGAGACGACAAGTATGATGCTTGCTTTTCCGATGCTATTTGCCGTAACCATTCTTACTTGTTGTGCAAGAATATGAAGATCCGGCTCCGCAACAGAGATAGCAAAACCCAATACAAGGCCTGCTATAATAACTATCGCTACGCTGTTGCTTTTTGCTACTGCCGTTCCCATACGAGTACCGATTGGCGTTACCCCCATATCAACACCCAAAAGGAAAACAGTGAGCCCTACAACTATAAAAAAAGCCCCTATCAAAAATCTTAAGTAAAGATGCATTCCAAGCGGCGTAATTGTAAAGTTAAGAAAAGTTACAATTAGCGTTATAGGCAATACAGCAAAAAAAACTTCTTTTGTTTTCTCTGTAATAACGTTCAAACAATCTAACTCCTCTCATCAATCCCTCATTCATATTAAATTTTTAAAAAGAATATGTTCTTATAAAAAATCGAATTAAATCATAGAATCATAGAAAGATTATAGCAAAAAACAATCCTTTGCCTAAAACAGTGTTTTCGCTCATATACAAGCGGGGAAACTACATATTATAGCCGTGGCACGATATGTTATATTGTAAAGTATTATGAGAAAAATATAGTACCAAATACGCATATGATAAATTGAGTTTTTCTGCGACATACATTTTATACAAAAAGGATTGTCTATTTTGCAGAGGAGGCAATGACCATGTTAAATTTTTATTATTCTGTGCCGACTGAAATATTTTTTGGTGAGAATCAGATTAACGTGTTGGGAGAACAAATAAAAAAATATGGGAGCAGAATTCTTCTCGTATATGGAGGAGGAAGCATAAAAGCAACGGGGATATATGAGGAAGTAGTAAAAATTCTAAAAGAGAACAACATATATTTTTGCGAACTTCCCTCAGTTGAACCCAACCCGAAAATATCAAGCGTAAGAGACGGAATCAGGCTATGTAAGGATAACAAAATAGACTTAATCCTCGCAGTGGGCGGAGGAAGCGTTATAGATTGTGCAAAAGTTATTGGTGCCGGCTATTATTACGAGGGAGACCCGTGGGAGATAGTTCTTGACTACAGAAAAATCAAAAAAGTTCTACCTATTGCAACGGTATTGACCCTATCTGCAACCGGTTCTGAAATGAATGCCGGAGCAGTAATAACAAATTTAGAAACTAATGAGAAACTTTCTACATTTCACGAAGAAATGGTTCCAAAGTTCTCAATTCTTGATCCTACTTATACCTTTACCGTGCCTAAAGAACAAACTGCAGCCGGTACGGCAGATATAATGAGCCATATTTTTGAAGTCTACTTCAGCACCACAAAAAGTGCATATCTACAAGACAGAATGTCAGAGGCACTCCTTTTAACTTGCATAAAATATGGGAAACTCGCCATAGATGAGCCGGAGAACTATGAGGCCAGAGCCAACTTGATGTGGGCTTCCAGTCTTGCAATAAATGGCCTTTTAAGTCTGGGGAAAGAGACAGAGTGGAGCGTACACGCAATGCAGCACGAACTGAGTGCATTTTATGACATAACTCATGGTGTAGGACTTGCGATTCTAACGCCTCATTGGATGGAGTATGTGCTCGATAAACATACCGTAGATAACTTCGTTGAATATGGAGTAAATGTTTGGGGAATTAACCCCACCGTTTACAACTTCAAGATAGCCCGTATGGCTATTCAGAAAACGAGAGATTTCTTTGTATCCCTAGGAATTCCCACCACACTTAGAGAAATAGGCATTGGAGAAGAAAGATTTGAGGAGATGGCAAAACATGCCGTTTCGAACGGAAAGATTGGAAATATCAAGCCATTGGACTCTCAGGACGTTCTAAACATATTTAAAGCAGCTTTATAGCAACACTGTTTCCCAAGCTTTATCACTAATATCAAGGAAAGAAAAAGAAAACTCTACTTCGTAAAAAATGAAAGTGGAGTTTTTTCTATTCATCCTTTGAAATGTTATACTGTTTTGCGGATGCATTATGAAGGGATGATATTTTGTCACAATCTAAGTTGCCAATAGATATTCTTAAAAATGAGTTTGGATACGTATCTTTTCGTAGAGGACAGGAACCCGTTATCGACGCCATACTCAGAGGAGATGACGTAATTGGCGTTATGCCAACTGGAGCCGGGAAGTCACTTTGTTACCAGATTCCTGCTATTTTAAGCAAAAGTACAACAGTAGTAATTTCTCCTCTCATTTCACTTATGAAAGACCAAGTTGATGCACTTGTACAAAATGACATATCAGCAGTCTCCATAAACAGCACTATGGAGTGGGATGATGTTGTTTCAACTTTTAATTTAGTAGCGGAAGGAAAAGTTAAACTTCTCTATATTGCACCAGAACGCTTCAACAATAAAAGTTTTCTTCGTTTTTTTCACTCTATTAAAGTAGAGCTGCTTGTTATTGATGAGGCGCACTGTGTTTCTCAATGGGGACACGATTTTAGGCCAGCATATTTGAATATTGCACCCGTTATAGCATCTCTGAGTAAACGACCCGTAGTAGCTGCGTTTACAGCAACCGCAACTCCGGAAGTGCAAGAAGACATCAAGATACGTCTCGGACTAATATCTCCGTTAATTATTGCAACGGGTTTCGATAGAGAAAACCTTTTTTTTCAGGTGGAGCATCCGGATATTAAAATAGATTTCCTGCTGAATTATGTAAAAAAACATCGCTCACATTCCGGCATAATTTACTGTTCTACGAGAAAAAATGTGGAAGAAGTTTGTAGCAAGATATGTCGCACAGGGATATCTGCCGTTCGCTATCATGCCGGGTTGAGTGATGAAGAGAGAAAGAGCAATCAAGAGGCTTTCATATCGGATGAAGTAGGGATAATCGTTGCGACAAACGCTTTTGGCATGGGCATAGATAAGTCAAATGTTCGATATGTAATTCACTATAATATGCCCCCTAACATGGATGCTTACTATCAAGAAGCAGGCCGGGCAGGAAGAGATGGGCTCCCGGCGGACTGTATTCTTTTGTTTGGAGCTAAAGATATAACTACAGCTCGCTACTTCATATCACAAATTGAAAATACTGACATTAAAAAAGCGGACTATAAAAAACTTAGAGTTATGCTAAATTACTGTCATTCAGAAAAATGTCTCAGGGCTTCAATTTTGAGCTACTTCGGAGAGGAAGTTGAGAAAGAAAACTGTGGTTCTTGCGGCAACTGTAAATCAGAGGCGGAACTTGTAGATATTACAGAAAGTGCAAAAAAAATACTTTCTTCCGTCTATCGCATGAAAGAAAGCAGCGGAGGCCGTAATTTCGGCAGTTCTATCTTAATAGATGTTCTTCGCGGCTCAAAAAAAGCACAAATTAAGGCTTTGGGATTTGATAAAATTTCAACCTGGGGAATAATGAAAGAAGAGAGTGTAAAAAGTTTACGAAGAAAAGTAGACTTTCTGATTTCCGAAAACTTCTTGCAGACAGAAGACACAGAGTTTCCAGTCCTTTCCTTCAATCAAAAAAGCATTGATTTTCTAAACGGAGATTCAAAACTAGTAATGAGACAAAAAGGCGAGAAAAGAATTTTTAAAGACTCATCTCTCACGTCCGAAAAGCTTCCGGAAGGGACGATGGACGAAGAGCTATTTGAAATATTGCGTTCACTCAGGAAACAGCTGTCGACAGAAGAAGGGCGTCCTCCATTCTTTGTATTTTCCGATAAAAGCCTAACAGCCATGGCAATAGCACAGCCCACAAATAGAAGTAAATTTATGGCAATGCCAGGTGTTGGTGAAGTAAAGCTCGAAAAATATGGGAAAGATTTTATCAGAGTGATAAAAAGTTGGAAAGAAAATAAACTTTATTAGTAATAACGAACTTTAAACAGTGGCGTTACTGCAGGAAAGTGTTAATACTAAAAACATTCTTTTCTTATTTTGGCAAAAGGCGAGAAACAGCGTTTTTCGGTATTTTACGCTTGAACAGCAGTTGTTATTTTGTTATTCTCACCGATAGACAATTCATAGTCTAAAAAGATTATTTTTATTATGAATAGTTGTGATAATAAGATATAATGTAAAATCGATTTTTTCGAACTCATGTCAGCAAAAGAGACGTTTTCCCTTTATAAAAATGTTGCGGGAAGATGTAGGGCTGTTTTAGGGAGAGATATAAATGTTAGAAGTTAAAAACCTGGGATTAACGCTAAAAGGCGACGATGGTGAAGTCGAAATACTCAGAAATGTAAACTTCACTCTTGAAGACAAAAAAATATATGTAATGACCGGCCCTAACGGAGGCGGTAAATCTGCTATTTCCAAATCTATAATGGGCATCTATCAACCTACGGCTGGCCAAATCTTGCTTGATGGCGTTGATATTACAAACAAAGAGCTCTATGAGAGAGCACGTATGGGTGTGGGCTATGCTTTCCAGCAGCCAGCACGTTTTAAGGGGATTAAAGTCCGCGAACTTTTAGAGATGGCGGCAGGCGATATAGGATTGCTTGAAATGTGTGACCTTCTCTACGATGTTGGACTCTGTTCGCAAGATTATATAGACCGAGAAATTAACGCGAGCTTTTCCGGTGGCGAAGTGAAGAGAATAGAAATAGCTACTATTTTAGCCAGAGATTTAAAACTTGCTATATTTGATGAGCCCGAGGCAGGCATAGATTTATGGAGCATGCAAAGACTGAGAGAAACATTTGAAATCATGAATAAAAAACATAACACTACGATATTGATTGTTTCTCATCAAGAGAGAATACTGGATTTGGCTGACGAAGTCATAATGGTAACAGACGGTACGGTTTCAGAGATAACCGATAGAGAAAAAATACTTGGTGAGATTCGCCAAATAGACTCCGATTGTCGTTGCCGTCAGATTTGCAACAAAGGAGGGAATACAGTTGCTGAATGCGATAGATAAAAACATGCTCTCACAAATTGCAGGGCTGGAAGAACTTCCGGAAGGTGCATATAACATCAGAAAAGATGGAGAGGGCATAGAACGTCACATAACTGAAAATATAGACATTCTCCCTAAGAAAGACAAACAGGGAATTGATGTAATCATAAAACCGGAAACCAAAGGAGAAACTGTTTATATCCCGGTTATTATCTCAAAAAACATGACCGATACGGTTTACAACAGTTTTGAAGTGGGAGAGAACTCAGATGTTACTATTGTTGCTGGCTGTGGTATACACAATTCATGCGGTAACAAAGCTCAACATGATGGGATCCACGAGTTTTTTGTACGCAAGGGCGCGAAAATGAAATATATCGAAAAACATTACGGCGAGGGAGAGGGAACCGGGATGAAAATCCTAAATCCCAAAACAGTGATAGAAGTTGAAGAGGACGCTACCGTTGAGCTGGAAATGCTTCAGATAAGGGGAGTCGACAACACAGTAAGAGATACAGAGGTACATTTACACAAAAATGCTAGTTTGGTAGTGATGGAGAGACTGCTTACTGATTTGGATCAAACAGCCGAATCAAACACAACCATTAATTTGCTCGGAGAGGACGCCTCAGCACAGATAATCTCTCGTTCTGTGGCAAAAGACGAATCAAAGCAAGTTTTTCATTTCAAGTTGTGCGGCTACGGAAAATGTCGCGGTCATATCCAGTGCGACTCAATTATTATGGATCAGGCACAAGTTTCGTCTATCCCTGAGATATCTGCGTTTGCTTCTGATGCAGAGTTAATTCACGAAGCCGCCATTGGCAAAATTGCCTCAGAGCAGATGACAAAATTAATGTCTCTAGGATTAACAAATGAAGAGGCGGAAGAAACAATTTTAAAAGGGTTCCTGAAATAATGTTTCTGGGACAACAAGTATAATATGCAAAGAGATCTTTCTCTGCATAATTAAGATTAAAGCACAAAGACTGTTGAGATCTTCTCTGCAGTCTTTTTTTACGAAATGGTGAGGTCTATGCAAAACGTAAAAAAAAGTATAAATGAAATATTATCTCTGACAGGACAAAAAATAATCGGGATCAATCCTCCCGTTTATGATTTTTCTTTTGCTGATCTTTGGTCTAAACCGATGGGATTACTCTATCTTCTTGAAAAGTTAAAAAGGAACGGAAACGAAGTTTTTCTTCTTGATTCAATACATGAGGGGTCATCCCAAATAAAAACTTATGGCAGAGCGAGAATAGATTCTGTGGAGATAAATAAACCTCCTGTATATCAGGGAATAAAAAGAAGGTATCATCGATTTGGATTAGGAACAGAAGAGATAAGGAAAAAGCTGCTTGCCATTGGCAAACCGGACGTTGTGTTTTTGACCTCTCTTATGACCTACTGGTATGGCGGAGTAAAAGAAATAATAGATCTCACTCGTGAGATATTTGATGACACGCCTATCATTCTTGGAGGAATCTATGCCAAATTATGTCCGAAACACACCGAAACTCTTGCGGCAGACTACATTGTCACAGACAATTGGCTACCTGATGTTCCCTATCCTGCTATGAATCTTTATGAAAATATAACATATGGAGTAACTATGACCTCTTTCGGTTGCCCTCTTTCATGTGAATACTGTGCTTCAAATATTTTATGGCCCACATTTTATAAACGAAACATTGCTGAGGTACTCGGAGAAATAGAGATGCAAAACAATCTTGGAGCGACTGACTTTGCATTTTATGATGATGCACTTCTATTAAATAAAGAAGCCTATTCTTATCCTCTCTTTGAAAAAATCTCAGCTTTTTATAAATCTTCTATCCGTCTACATACTCCTAACGGTCTTCACGTAAGAGAGATAGATGCGAAATGTGCGGAAATGTTAAAGAGCACAAACTTTGTCACGTTAAGACTGTCCCTTGAGAGTATCGACACAGAAATTGCAAGAACAGGCAGTGATAAAGTAAAGTGGAATGAGTATGAAAGCGCCGTTAAAAACCTTTTAAATGTTGGTTATAGCACGAATGACTGTGAGACATATATTCTTTTAGGCTTGCCCGGACAGAGTTTGAAGTCAGTGAAGGATACAATAAGATTTGTCCGAGATTGCGGCGGCAAACCTAAACTTGCAGAATTTTCTCCCATTCCGGGAACAGTTACATTCGCACATGCTGTTAAGGAGATTCCTGCTCTTGCCACGGAACCTCTGCTACATAATAATTCTGTCTACTCATCTTGGATATCGAAGAATATGGAGCCGGAAGAGCTGCAAGAGCTAAAAGATTTGGCATCACGGAAAGCATAGTTAGGTTTTAATAAAATACATAAAAGAATAAGTGGTAATATATGAAAAGGTTGTGGAGAGGTCGTAGATTAAGATAAAAAAAATTATTACGGTTCTGATTTTAATAAGCGTTATATTTAGCTCAACCCCATCTTTTGCAAATGTTTCTCTCGTGAGAAAAGACTCGGGGGTTGAGAGCTTTTTGGAGAAATTAACAGACTGGGGCAGCTTTATATCTCGCTTTACCGGTCCTTTTGATTTCACAAAAAATATATTAATATTTTCTAAAATTGTACGAGCGTTTAATAGTCTCATTGAGAGCGGGGAACTGTCTCCTGCAGGTTTTATTAAGTTCTTATTAAGACAGTTTGGGGTGGACATATTTACGACACCTCAACAACACAGAGAGAGAAATATGCCGGAAGGAACCTATTCGATATGACGGCCTATGTATATATTGTTAGATGTTCTGACAGTACACTCTACACGGGTTGGACATATGACGTGGATAAACGTATTCTGGCTCACAACAATGGGTCCGGAGCAAAATATACTAGAGGCAGAACTCCTGTTTTGCTGTGTTATACAGAGTCTTTCGAAACCAAGGAAGAAGCGCTCTCTCGTGAGATGGAAATCAAAAAGCTCAAGCGCTCAGAGAAGGAAAAGCTTTTGGAGTGTTAGAGCACGAAAATAAAAAAATTATAAAAGAGCGATAGAATTAACGTAGTGTGGCACGACAGTATTTAAAAAGATTACAATTTCTTTATGTTTTTTTCAATTATACGTAACTACTCTTTTCTTAGAGCAGAAGAAGGCAGCTCTATAATCTCTCCCTCTTCTTCAAAAATATCCGGTTCGTGTGTTTGCATTGGAGTGTCTATATCAATAACAGTCTCTCCGTGATATCTTTCGGAAGCGCTTCCCGATCTGTCGGAAAAGTCTTTATATTGAGTAAAGGGGCGGTTGGTATATATTTTAAAAGCGCCTCCCTTTCGTGCCAAGTTAAACATCATTACAAAAAACAATACAATGGCAAGAAGAGCGAATAACATGACATAAGCCGGAAATTTAAAGCCGAATATCATAGTTCCGATCAATAAAAAAAATAGAAATCTCATAATATCCTCCCTCTTAAAATAGTTGATTCTTTATTTGTGTAAAACAAAAAATAAAATAGAAACTCGGTTAAAGATAAAGGAGCTAATGCGTCTAATCGCTGCAGAGCCTGTCTGAATTCTCGAGATTATTTCCCTGTTTTTTTCTTGCCAGGTCTTTCCTCTTTTGTTTTCTTGGTGTCCCTTACCGTTCTACTCTTATATTTTTTATCTACTTTCCCTCGTGAAGCATCAAATTTACTAGGAGCTTTTGATGTTTTCGCACCGAAAGATGCTCTTGTCTCTTTTGTGTCGCCATCTTTTTCACTCTGTCCTCTGTAAGAGGGACGGGCGCTTTTCATTTTTCCGCTTCTATAGCGATCAGATTCTGGCTTGTCTATCCTTCTCTTCTTCCCATCGGATGAAGATTCTGTTTTTCTGTTTTTATGTAAAGGAGCTGGAACTTTCCTTGCAGTTTGGACGTTGTTTTTTACGGGACGTGGCATTGAGGGCTCTTCAGGCTGGGCGTTTGCTAAAGTCTTTCGTCTTAATTGTCCGCAGGCAGCTGCAATATCCATACCTAGGCTATGGCGGAATTCTGCTTCGAATCCCGCTGTTGTTAAAACGTTTCTAAACTTGAGAATACTCTCTGCTTCAGGTTTTTCATATCTACCGTCTGTATCATTGTATGGAATGAGATTTATATAGACATGAATCCCTTTTAAGAAACGAATCAACTCTCTGGCATGTTCAACTCCGTCATTTACACCACCGAGAAGAGCATATTCGATAGTTATCCTATTCCCTGTTTTCTTCTGATACTCTACCATGGCCATTCGCAATTCTGACACGGGATATGTGTTATTAATCGGCATCAAGGAGCTGCGCAGTTCATCATCTGCAGCATTTAGTGAGATTGCCAACTTTACACCCAATCCGGATTCAGATAGCTGTTTTATGCCTGGAATAATACCGGAGGTAGAGACGGTCATCTGTCTTATCCCTAAATTTCTTTGCTTTTCCGAATTAAGCATGGAGATGGATTTAAGCAAAGCATCTGTGTTAAGGAAGGGTTCTCCCATTCCCATAAAGACAATGTTGTTTATTTTTCTGTCCGACATCTTTTCCATAGCGAGAAACTGTGCTGCAATTTCTCCCGCAGAAAGATTTCTAACATAGCCGGAAAGGCCAGTCGCACAGAAAGTACATCCAAGAGGACACCCTACCTGTGTGGAGAGGCATGCCGTCAATCTATCATTTTGCTTGAGCAATACAGACTCAATCGTATTTCCGTCCGTAAGTTGCCAAAGATATTTTCTCGTCCCGTCTATTTGTGATTTCTGCATATTTAACAAGTAAGGGAGTGAAAAATTCAGGCGTTTCTCAAGCTGTTCTCTGAGTGCCAGGGAGAGATTTGTCATTTCTTCTGTATCAAAAGTGTTTTTTTGCCAAAGCCATTGGCAAAGTTGATCAGCTCGGAACTTAGGCTGATTAAGCTCCTCTTCGAGCCATACTTTCCATTCTTCGTGGCTAAAATCTAAGGCATAAAGTTTTTCTGTCATATATAGCACCCGCACTCTGTTTTATGTTTTTTATAGCTTTTTATAAAAAGAACTGTTTCATTTCGGTTATTCTACATCTTTTTGTATTTGAAAAAAAGCAAACCGCTTTATTATAACAGTTAATCCTTGACCGGCGTTCCAGGCTTAAACATGAGTATTGCATATGGAATAGGACGTTCTTCCTCGCTTTTGTTGCTTGGAGACGTGAATGTAAAGTCTCTCCACCAGATTGAACTGGAGCCGCCACCATCTAAATTCAAAGCGGTAGTTAAACCTAAATTAAGGCAAATTTTTCTGGTTTCTTGAATGGTTGCTCCTACACTATGCATATTGTTGCGACCATCAATGACAGCCCAATAGACTCTTTTGCCATCTGTTCCTACAAGCGTGCGAGGGTGACGCTTGTTTAATATGTTTTCGTTTAACATCTCGCTATTATCAACAACTCGTCCATTTTTAATCAAAAGGGGGCCGGCCTGAAGAATCTCCGTATAAATATCATAACTTTTGTTTTTTGAAATATCGTCTGTCATTTCTCCGTCGATAAACACAGCGCGCCCCTCTTTATTCCATCCAAAAGCGGAACGTTTCGGATGAAACTTTCCATTATCCATACGTCCTTGGGTTTTTAATATACCCACAGGCTTGCTTCCTGCAAAGTATCCTCCGTTAATTGCACCAACTACGTTGTAATTTTCATTTGCTATTGTAGACAGGGTTGCTTTTTCAGAGCCAATCATCACAGCAGAAATAATCTGAGAGGGGACTTCTATTATATCTATTGCTAACATGGCAATGTAAAGGGGTTCATTTACACCCTTTTCAAGATCTCCGTTAGCCGAAGAATTGGGATTTCCCACTCCACGTTTTTTGAGTATGAGGTCAGTGCCATCTGATTTAAAAGAGGCTTTCCAAGAGACATTTTTTTTACAATTAGCTATCCATTCAGAAAGTATGGGCATTTTATCTTCTGTAAAGGGTTTACCGAAGGAAGCAAGCAGCTGTTTGGGAAGAGGCGGAGACATATTGCTCGCTATTTCATAAAGCGGATCTTTCTCGCTCCATTCCGGAAGCAGAGTCGCACGTCCATATGCAGTGATGACAAAGTCCCACCCCATCGCTTCCAGAGAGAGTCGTACCGCGTCCATAGTAGTTAGGTCGTTTTCTGTTTGAGTAAGGTTTTTGTCCGGAAGAGTATATTCCAAAATTTGAAAGATTTTTGGCAGAAACTCTTCTCTTGTCATCGCAAACGAAGTGGAAGAATAAATCACGGTCAAAATGAAAACTGACAATATTAATATTGTATTTCCGGTTTTTCTAAGTGCTGTTTTTCTATCCATGCCAGTATCATAACCTTGACAGCGCTCACACTAATCAGTATAATTGCCCATGTTCACTATGGGGGTATAGCTCAGCTGGGAGAGCGCTTGAATGGCATTCAAGAGGTCAGCGGTTCGATCCCGCTTACCTCCACCAGAATCATATTATCCGAGCCTAATACCAATTGGTAGTGTGTCCGGATTTCTTATTTTTTTAGAATATTTGGAAAATCTTTATAACAAGGCGGTCAAGGCTCACATACAGAGCTTTGGCCGCTTTGTTTCATTGAGCGTAATTCTGCTGGACATAAAGAAATATATTGAGACCTACAAGCCAGAGACCGCTGTAAGCTAAAGGAGGGGCAATGTGAGTAGAAAAACAGTCGTTTTAATTTCTTGCACAAAAGCAAAGCTTGCTGCACCTTGCGAGGCACGGGAACTATACAGTGCAAGCAATATATTTACAAAATCGCTTAACTATGCCGAACGTATCTCTTCCGACATTTACGTCCTTTCCGCAAAGCATGGACTCGTTGCCTTGAATGATGTGATTGCGCCTTATAATGAGACGCTAAAAGGCAAATCCTCTGTGGAAGTTGTCGCTTGGGGTAACAAGGTTGCTGCACAACTTAAGACACGATACGATGTAAGTCAGACCGAGTTTGTCATCCTTGCCAGCAAATACTATTGCGAACCGCTGCAAACGCATCTTCCGCACGCCACGCTTCCTCTAATTAACCTTTCAATTGGGAAGATGTTGAAAAAGCTTAACCATTTGCTCTCCGGCCCGACAGACGCTAGCACAGCTATGAGTTATAAGTTACACCGATTGTTTGGCGCTATGCTGCGACTACATTGGGATGACATAGACACAATACCGTTTGACAGCGGAATTTATATCGTCTTTGAAAAAGGTGAGATGTATCACGAGTTTGACAGAATTGTCCGTGTGGGAACTCATAGCAGTGATGGTCGGTTAAAAGGGCGTCTGAAAGATCATTTTGTACGGGAGAACAAGGACGGCAGCATCTTCCGTAAGAACATCGGACGAGCCATCCTAAACAAGGGAAATCACACATATTTATCAGCATGGAATAAGAATACTAGCAAACCCGAAGTTGTCGCACAGATGGGCAGCACATACAATCCTGAATTTCAGAAGAAATTAGAGCAGCAAATCAGCAAATATATTCGAGAGAATTTTACTTTTGTCTGCTTCCCGGTTGCCACACAAACTGAACGACTCCGTTTAGAGGAAGGCATTATTGCGACACTCCATAGCACCTCAGATTTCACGACAAGTTCCAAGTGGTACGGTAAGTATAGTCCAGAAATTCAAATTAGACAGAGCGGTATGTGGCTTAGGGAAGGACTTAGTGCTACACCCTTATCCGAGAACGAATTTGAAGACATTAAAAAATACTGCATGAATGCGTTTGAGTGCAACACAGAAAATTCATTATGTGAGGAAGGTAAAGAGGTGCTGAATATGGGAATAGAGAATAGAATTAGCGAAGAAAAATATCGTGAGTTATGGCATACCATAGTCAATACATTTAGCAGCACCCCTCTGGAACTACATACAAATCCCTTAAACAATAAAAATTATAGGTGGTTTTCTGTAACCTCTGATGGAAATAAAATTATTATTAGTAGTGCAAAAAAGCATACACCTCCCTCATCACTCACTGCCGATAGGTATCTGAATTATTCGCAGTTTCTAAAAATTTATCCCATATATCTAAGGCGAAAAAAGGGAGAAGCTGTAAGCCAAGAGGCGATAAAAGCGTCTAGTAATTCGGTTTATTGGTACGGTATTATGAATTATTGCGATTTATAATGAGGTCATTATGTCTTTTATAGATTGAGATAACGAGTCTCACCAGAAAATTACAAAACCTCTCGATTATAATCGAGAGGTTTTGTGTTCTCCTCTTCATCAGCAATAATCCATTTTTGGAAAAACTACGTTATAAAATAATTTCAAGGCTCTATTTCTAGGTGTTTCTCTAAGTAGTATTTAGAAAAACGTAAAATCACCCATGTATTCTTCTGTCGGAGATGATAAAATAACAAGGTAAAAATAGGAAACTCGATATTTTGGAAGGAGTTTTATATAGATGCTTGTAGACTTTTTTTGTTTTGACATAAAAACAATCAAAAAAACAATTTATCTTCTCCTTTTATTGCTTTTAGTATGTATGCCAAATATTGCATCTGCCGATATTCGAGTCGAAGAACGAGTTGGGCAGCTATTAGTTGAAGAATTTGAACCTGAATCCTTGCTTGTTCAAGCCACAGAAGGAGGCAGTTTCTTGTATGCCAAAGCAAAGGGCGTTGTCTTAGAGGGAATGAGAGTGGACAGCATTTCTGTGTTTGCAATGATGAAAGAACCGCCTCACAATATTTCGGGAAAAGACGTATATGAGCTGGCTGATTTAATACATATGGCCAGAGCGGAAGTCGTTTTATTAAAAAAAGATGTTGACGGGTATTGCAGCACCGCAGTTGAAGATGTAAAAGGTTTTACGAATTTAGAAGTAGACTTTTCATCAGATAAAATCACTGTTAACGGCACATACACAGCTAAATTTCTCTTTACTTTCAACATACGGATGATGGCAAAAGCTAAACTGGGTTTTATAAATGGAGATTTTAGTTTGGTTGATACCGAATTTTTTGTAAACGGCATGAAACAGTCGGAATATTTGACAGAAAAGCTTCTAAAAGAAATTAATCCCTTGATAAAGAGAGAAAAAATTCCTTTCCCCGTAAACATTAACAACATTGTTGTAACGGAGGATAAAATCGTCGTTACTGGTCGTCCCAAGCCTCTTCAGGGAGACTCTCTTCGTGTTTGGAAGTATGCGAAAAATTAACCCCAGTAAAATTTCAAATTCTTAAGGCCATCAGTAAAATTTCGGCTTTACCGCAGGAAATTATACCTTTGCTTTAATTCTTAAAATCCCAAAACCTAAGAGACCAAAGGTTTTTCCGCCAGTATCCTTAACCTTACATGGTCTGCAATCCAACCATCTTTTTCCGTGTAGAGAAGCGGACGACAGTATTTTTCTACGTCATTATAAAAAAAATTCTTTTCGTCTTCTGAAAACCCTCTAGTATGAGAGGCTGTAAAGACTTCAAGCCAATGCCGAAGCCCTTTTGGCAGAGGAGTTGGCCTGTCAATTCTCGCGATATAGTTTATTTTAAATCCACGATTTTCCAAAATACCGGAAAAAGTTCCCAGTTCAGGGTATTTCCAAGGATTTCTCGCTTTATAATCCAACCCTCTCTTAATCAATGCTATTTTTAGACCTTCACGAATAATACGGATACATCCCTCTCCACCACATTCAGCGGCAAATCTTCCGCCAGGTTTTAGAGCATCCCAAATTCCTTGCACGACTCCATACTGATCTTTCATCCAGTGAAGTGACGCGTTGCTCATTACCGCGTCAAATTTTTCATCCAAAACCAACTGTTCCGCATTCCCGATTCTTGCATCAATTCCCAAAGCTTTTGCTTTCTCAATCATTTCCGGGTCAGAGTCAATTCCTGTGACATTACAACCTAAATCAACGAGCTCTTTAGTAAGCTTTCCATCTCCACATCCTAAGTCAAGGATTCTTTCCTTGCTTTTCGGATTTAACAGTTCTAGAACAGGGCCTCCTAATTCATATCTGTAATCAGACATAGTGAGTTGTTCATCGGAAAAGGGTTTATTTTTTGACATTTGAGAGCCTCCCCATAAGGTTAAGAGTGAATTGTAAAATAAATATAATGTTTTTTATATTTTTTCCCAATTTTTGAAACCAGCTCCCAGAACTTCAGAAGCTTCTGCTACTACAACAAAAGAGCGCAAATGATTCCTTGCTATGTATCTTTTAAGATCCATAGTCTGTCTTGGTGTAAGTAGACACATTAGAGTAGAGCTTTCTTGATTTGAGTATCCGCCCCTGCTTTCGAAAACAGTTGATCCTCTTTTGAGATTGTCTGAAATATACTGAATAATATCCTGCTCTGACTCTTTTGTTCCCACAATGAAGACAAGGCGCCTCTTGTCAAAAGAGGTTAGAACACTGTCTGTAGTCTCTCCTGCGACATAGCCTGCAACCAGTCCGTATAGGAGTTTTTCAAGACCAACTATATTGATAGAAGCAGCAAGAATAATCATGTTGAGATAGAAACTGTATCTTCCCATCTCAATTCCAAAACGTTTCCTTATAACTGCAATAATAATGTCTGTCCCGCCGGAAGATGTTCCACAGCGAAATATCATTCCAATTCCTATGCCTTTTATTATTCCACCTGTAATGGCAACCAAAAACATATTTTCAATCATAGGGAGATGAACTCTGCCAAGTATATCAAGCAGAAAAGAAAACATAAAAATATTGTATGAGGTCCACAAGATGAATCTCTTGGGCAACTCTCTCCGTCCCCAGGCCATTAACCCTACATTTGCGAGGAGATAGAAAATAGAGGGCGTCAGACCTATTGTGTATTTTAAAAGCAGAGCGATACCTATTAGGCCTGAATCAGGGAAATTATATGGCACAGTAAACCACATGACTCCGATAGCGTAAATCGTTATCCCGATTGTTGTCATAAGGAATGACGGAAATTCAAGCTTCGCGTGAACCTTAAGGTTTCCCATATGTTTCTTAAAAATATGTTTTTTAGACATATGCCCACTCCAAATCTCTGCTCGTGTAATCAGTAGAAGATATATTCATTCCAACTGTTATGCAAGCTTTTTCGTTATATATTCTTCCAACGCTTAAAGCCCTTTCCTAGAACTTCAGAAGCATCTGAGATGACTAGGAATGTGCGAGGAAAGTTTTCGGCCAGAAAACATTTAAGTTCCATTGTCTGCCTTCTTGTTAAAAGACACATCATAGTTGAACTCTCTGCGTGAGAATATCCACCTTTTGTATCGAAAAGAGTAGAGCCCCTGCTAAGTTCAGAGGAAATGAAATCTACAATATGATGCCGGTTTTCATGTTCGCTAACAATAAAGACAAGTTTTCGCCGATCAAACGAAGAGAGAACTCTATCAATTGTTTGCCCACTGATGTATGTTGCAACAAAACCATAAAGAACTTTTTCAAATCCGACAGTTCCGACTGATGCGCTTAAAATAAACACATTCATAAAGAACGTATATTTGCCCACAGCAGCGCCCAACCGTTTGCGTAAGACCGACGCGATAATATCCAATCCACCCGAACTTGCTCCAGAAAAAAATGTTATTCCCAGCCCTATCCCCTTTATAAGTCCCGCTGCAACTGCGACGAGCAGCATGTCATTAATAGGGGGAAAATTGATAGAGCCCAAAAGCTGTAAAAGAGTAGAGATAAGTAGTACGTTGTATATCGTCCAGCCGACAAATCGTTTTGGAAGTTCTTTTCTCGCCCAAAGAAGTAATAAGGAATTGAGTACAATATGCACTATAGAAGGAGGCAGTCCAACAGTATATTTAAAAATTAAGGCGATACCCATAAGCCCTGAATCAGGGAAGTGGTACGGGATAGTGAAACCGGTTACCCCGATGGTAAAAATTACGGAGCCCAGCGTGGAGAGAAAAAAAGTATTATATTCTTTTTTTATAAAGTAAAAAGCTTTTTTATACCAAAGCTTTAACTTATTTTCTGCTATGATAAAAACCTCCAAAAAGAGTTGATTTAGACTAAGATAACTCTTATCTAAAACAAAATCAATCGTAAAATAATGGAAAGTAGAATTTTCTAGTATTTTTTCGGATGTTTTTAGAAATTGCTGTGATAGAATACTTAGGGTAAAGTAAAAAAAAGGAGTGATTTGAAATGGCAACACCGGTTCAGGTAAGTCTAGAAGAGATAATATCAATGTTGCTTTCACGTGTTGATTCCCTTACAGCAAACGATGAGAACAATAAGACCAAGTCAAATATAATCTATAGAGTTCTTTACAAGAAGGGGCTCATTACAGAAGAGGATATTTTTGCTTCCGTAAAAGATGAGTATGGAATGCTCGTAAAGCTTGGAGTAATAAAGGACGAGCCTAAAGAAGAGATGTATCAGACGATTACAGATGGTATATTGCAGTGGTTAAAATGTGACGTAGAAGGAATAAAAAATACTATGGCGGAATATGAAAAGAGAGTCCAGGAGTATGTAAAAGAAGAAGAGGCAAAGAAACCCAAGATTGAAGTCGCAAGTGCAAACGTCCTCGAACAGCTAGATGCAGTCTCTGGTGCAAAGAGGCCCGGAGGCGGCAAGCTCATTATATAAAACAAGAAAAGTCTTTTTCTATTCTAAAGAAACAAAATACGCCTCCTCAGTTTTGACGGAACTGAAGAGGCGTATTTTGTTTTCATAAAAACAAATTTTAAGGATTAACGAACTATAAACTTTTTTAGCTTCTCGTAGTCCTCTTCTTCCATGTCATCATAAGGAATAAACCTCAATGAAGCACTATTAATACAAAAACGTACTCCGTTGGGGGATTCAGGGTCTCCAACGAAAACGTGTCCCAAGTGCGAATTCCCAACCCTGCTTCTAACTTCCGTCCTCACCATACCGTGGGAATAATCCTTGATATATACGAGGGCATTTTCATCTATAGGCTCGCTAAAAGATGGCAAACCGCAACTTCCTGCATATTTACCCCTCGAAGAAAAAAGAGGTTCCCCCGTGACAACGTCAACATAAATTCCACGCTCACTGCTCTTCCAAAAATCATTATCAAAGGGAGGTTCTGTCGCATCATTTTGAGTAACAGAAAACTGAAGTTCAGTTAGTTTTTTTCTAATTTCATCTGTATGTGGACGATCGTATTTTGATGGGTCAACGATCATGCCGGCAGCCATATCCACTTTTTCATTGCTTATATGGCAGTACCCGCCCTTATTTTTCATCAAATAGCTTTGATGGTATTTCTCCGCTTCGTAGAATATAGATAGAGGCTCTATTTCGACAGAGAATTTTTTATAACGGAGCTTCTCTGTAGCAACAACCTTTTCAACTACTGCTTTAGAATTGTCGTCGTTATAATATATCCCGCTCTGATATTGACTGCCTCTGTCATTTCCCTGTCGATTTTTCAAAGTGGGGTCAATTATTCTAAAGAAGGAGTAAAGCAGAGCGTCAAGACTGACAACGTTTTTGTTATATTCAACTCGTACGGCTTCTTTGTATCCAGTGTCGCCTGAACAAACCTTTTCATAAGTAGGCACTATATTAGGGTTCCCGTTCACATAGCCGGAAGTTGCTCTTAAAACACCGGGAATTGCTGTCATAAATTTTTCCACTCCCCAAAAGCAGCCTCCGGCAAGATATATAACGTCCACCCCATCTTTTTTGGCGTAGTTTATGTCTCTACTATTCATTACAACACCCTCTTTCTCACAGAATTAACTTTTGATAAATCACAAAAACATGGCTATAAGAAATATAAATAAAATAAAAGCTAGAAAGACTATTCCGTAATTTATAAACTTTATAATAATTCCCCCAGCTTTTTCCTCAAAGAAAACAGAAAATCGGAAGCATTGCGAATCATTTTTATATTATATAGATATTTGTCGAAATCCACATGATTGAAATTACATTGCAAAAGAGTGGATAATGGAATATCATATCCAGTATTCTGCTATATAAGATAATTATTAGAAAAGGATATACATAAAGGAAGTGTTTATTATGAAAGAGAGTAAGGAACACGCATTGCAAATTGGGAAGCATAAACCAAAGTATCCCATAGTTCAGGGTGGCATGGGAGTAATGGTGTCAGGTCCCAAACTGGCCGGTGCTGTTGCCTCGGCAGGAGGAGTAGGAACGATAGCATCAGTGGGTCTTGCCGTGGCCTCCCCTAACTTCAACGGAAGAAACGTTGCATCTGAAAATGTGGTAATGATTAAGAAGTCAATCGAAGAGGCGAGAAAACTAGCTAAAGGCGGAGTTTTGGCTATGAATTGTATGTGCGCCTTAAGCGATTATGACGAAATGGTGCAAACCAGTTGCGAATCAGGAATAGACATTATTGTTTCAGGTGCAGGGTTGCCACTCAAATTGCCCGAACTTACAAAGGATTACCCTGATGTGGCTTTGGTTCCTATAGTGAGCAGTGTAAAAGCCGCAAATATCATACTGCGCAAATGGGAGAAATCTTATAATCGCATCCCCGATGCTTTTGTTGTGGAAACTCCTAATACAGCAGGAGGACATTTAGGTGCTAGGGATGAAGAGCAAGCTATGGACTGTTCGCTCTCCTTAAAAACCGTTATTCCCTCTCTTGTAAGCTTTTTAAAAGATTTAGGACTTAACATCCCTATTATTTCTGCCGGAGGTATTTGGGACAGCCAGGATATAAAAGATTCTATGGATTTGGGAGCATCAGGCGTTCAGATGGGGACGAGGTTTGCAGGTACAGAAGAATCTGATGTATCTTATAGATTCAAACAAGCTTATCTTGATGCTGAAGAGAAAGATGTTGTTCTAATAAAAAGTCCGGCAGGGTTGCCGGGAAGAGCTATTCTCAGTCCTCTAATAAAACGTTATTTTGCCGATGTACTAGAAAAAGCCACATGTAAAACCGGTTGTCTTACACACTGTATCTGCCGCATGAAAAAAGAGACTTTCTGTATAGCGGATGCATTAATGAGCGCTTATAAAGGCGACTGGGAAAACGGACTCTTTTTTTGCGGAAGCAATGTTGCAAAACTTAAAGAAATTGGAAGAGTTAGAGAGATAATGGAGGAGCTTGTCACAGGACTGGGTTATGCCTACTCTCCTCTGTAAATAAACGCATCTTCTTTCTGTTTGTTATAAAAGCGGCAATAAACGAATACTTATGAACAATCCCTCTTTTAAGAGAAATGTTTTATAATGTTCTAAGTTGCTATTATTTATAACAAACAGGAGGAATTGCAATGGAGTCTCTATTGACAGATTTACTTGCTTCACTGGCAGTTGTGGTAAACGGTATTCCCCAAGGTCTTTTAGCATTAAGCTTTGGATTCGCGGCGTTTCCTACAAGCATAGCCTTTATCATAGGAGCCGCAGCTTCACTTTTTCTCTCTTCTGTCGCCACAATTTCATTTCAAGCTGAAACAATCACCCTCGCGGGGAAAATGGGAAAGGATATCAGAGAGCGCCTGAGCCTAATTTTCTGGGGCGGTGTTTTTCTCCTTATTCCCTCCGCACTCGGACTAAATGAAAAAATTGTTGATTTTATAGGACCTGTGATAGTCACATCCATGATGGCAGGAGTCGGGATTATGTTGGCATATGTGTCGGTTGACATATTCAATTCAGAAAGGATATCCGGCTCAGTCTCTATGGCCGTTGCACTTGTTGTTTGGTTCATGACAAAAGACTTAGCACACACAATTATTATCTCTGTATTCATTTCGACGATTGTATATAACATTCTTATGAAAATGGGCAAAGTTGAGGTTTCCAACTTAGTTCTAGATGCAAGTCGTGAAAAGTTCACATTGAACAATATCGAGTGGAAGATTTGGAAATACCCTTCAATCATAATCAGCGGCCTTGCAATAGCATGTTTGAATATCGGGGCGAATATTAGCTTCGGAAAAATAACAGGAAACATAGCTGGAGTTAATGCCAATATAGATCACCTTGCAGTTTATTCTTCACTTGCTGATATCGTATCCTCTTTCTTTGGGGGAGCTCCCGTAGAATCTATCATTTCAGGAACAGCAACAGCACCAAATCCCGTTCGGTCTTCAGTCTTAATGATGCTTATTATGGCGGGAATACTGCTCTTTAAACTGCTTCCTACGATAGGAAGATATGTCCACAGCGCTTCTATAGCTGGATTTCTTTTTGTTCTCGGAGTATTTGTTACTTTTACATCCAATATTTTTGGTGCGATAGCAGCTGTCCCGACTCCTTTATTTGAAGGACCATTCGGGTTTTCTCCATGGGGAATGGTGGTTGGAGCCACAGTGATTGTGTCTGCAAAGTGGAATCCATTCTTCGGACTTTTGGCTGGTGTAGTAATTAAGCTTATATTTTCACTATAGAAAGGGAAGATAATGACGGAGACTTATACACTTAATATTTGCGGTTTAACTAGAGAACTAAAAAAAGTACAGGTGGCGCCTAATCTTAAAATTGCTTCTTTTGTAATGTTGGGAGACACCATGCTTATAGAGAAAACAGCAGATGCATTATATGAAAAACTTAAATCAAGAAATGATATAGAGATAATTGTAAGCTTAGAGGCGAAGGGAATTCCTTTGGCACACGCACTCTCCGTAAGGCTCGGAACAAATTATGTTGTAATAAGAAAATCAATCAAGAGCTATATGGAGAATCCTATTTACACGGAAGTTAAATCTATTACCACAAAAGAGCCCCAGAAAATCGTTATCAACGGAGTTGATGCAACTCTTTTGAAAGGCAAAAACGTCTGTATTGTTGATGATGTTGTCTCAACAGGCGGTTCATTGAAATCGGTAGAGAGACTTCTTGAACTGACTGAATGTAACGTAGTTGCAAAAGTGGCTGTCTTGCTCGAAGAGGGCGGATACAACGGTGAAGATTTAACTTACCTCGCCAAACTCCCTGTTTTCCCTTTTTAAAAAAATAACTAATACGCTATATTAAATAAAGCTGAGCTCGAAAAACATTTTGTTTTTCGAGCTCAGCTTTTATATTGAACAAAATTAATATTTGATAAAAATATTTATTTTTTTGATTGGGCAATTGCCACAGCAACGGCAACTGTTGCTCCAACCATGGGATTATTCCCCATGCCTATAAGCCCCATCATCTCAACGTGAGCCGGTACTGACGATGAACCTGCAAATTGAGCATCACTATGCATGCGTCCCATAGTATCAGTGAGTCCGTAACTGGCAGGACCTGCCGCCATATTGTCCGGATGTAAGGTACGTCCCGTTCCGCCTCCTGATGCAACGGAGAAATATTTTTTACCGTTTTCTACAGCCCATTTTTTGTACGTACCGGCTACAGGATGTTGAAAACGTGTCGGGTTAGTTGAATTTCCTGTTATAGAAACATCGACACCTTCTCTGATCATAATAGCAACTCCTTCAGAGACGTCATTTGCTCCATAACAGCGTACCTTGGCTCTCTCTCCTTTAGAAAAAGCTCTTTCCTCCACGACTTTAAGTTCGCCACTGCCGTAGTTAAATTGTGTTTCAACAAGTGTGAACCCGTTGATACGAGAGATTATATGTGCTGCGTTTTTACCAAGTCCGTTCAAAATAACTTGTAGAGGTTCTTTTCTCACTTTATTTGCCGTGCTTGCTATTCCTATCGCACCCTCTGCTGCAGCAAAGGATTCATGTCCTGCCAAAAAGCAGAAACATTTCGTTTCGTTGCGTAGGAGCATAGCACCGAGATTTCCATGTCCTAATCCAACCTGTCTTAGCTCTGCAACTGAGTTGGGGATGCAAAAAGCCTGAAGTCCCTCTCCGATTTTTTCTGCTGCCTCTGCAGCTGTTTCTATATCAGCTTTTATGGCAAGAGCTGCACCCAAAGTGTATGCCCAGACAGCGTTGTCAAATGCTATAGTCTGAACTCCCTTGACAATCTTTTCTACGTCAACCCCTTTGGAGAGACAGAGGGAACGTGCTTCTTCTAAATCATTAAATCCTCGCTCCTTTAGAAAGGGGGCTATCTTGTGCATTCTGCGTTCGCAGCCTTCAAAAGTTATCAAGATTTTTCCCTCCTACTCTTCTCTTGGATCTATAATTTTTACGGCATCTTCGAATCTTCCATAAGTGCCGGTATTTTTTTCAAGCGCTTCCTTTGGATCGACGTTCTTGCGAATTGCATCCATCATCTTGCCCATATTGACGTATTGATATCCGATAATCTCGTCATTTTCGTCTAATGCAACTTTCGTTACATATCCTTCAGCCATTTCAAGATAACGAGGGCCTTTGGGCAGAGAGCCGTACATTGTTCCGATTTGTGAACGAAGGCCGTTCCCCAAATCTTCAAGCCCGGCACCCAAGGGGAGTCCATCTTCAGAAAATGCACTCTGGCTTCTTCCATATGCTATTTGAAGAAAAAGTTCTCTCATAGCCGTATTAATAGCGTCGCAGACAAGATCGCAGTTTAAAGCTTCAAGAATAGTCTTTCCTGGCAGAATCTCTGATGCCATTGCTGCTGAGTGTGTCATGCCTGAACAGCCTATGGTTTCGATCAACGCTTCTTGTATGATTCCTTCCTTAACATTAAGCGTCAATTTGCATGCTCCCTGCTGAGGAGCACACCAGCCCACACCATGAGTAAAAGCTGAAATATCCTTTACTTCCTTTGCTTCGTCCCATTTGCCTTCTTGCGGAATAGGAGCTGCGCCATGTTTTGCGCCTCTTGCAACACAAGTCATTCCATCTAGCTCTTTTGTGCACTTCATGCTTTTTCCTCCTGTTTTACGTGTATCATTCTTTATTTTTTAAATATTTAATAACTTTGTAAAAATTCTACTCTCACTATTGCCTATAATATAATATTGCTTAATTTTATTCCTTAGTATTCCCACTTAAAATTTGGACTGCCCGCTTTAATAAGTCTTTCCTTTATATCCCGGCATATTTCGTCGAGAGCTTCTTTCGTCCGACCCTCGCATCTTGCGACTAAAACTGGCTGTGTGTTTGAAACTCTGACAAGCCCCCAGCCTAAATCATAATTAATTCTAATTCCGTCTACGGTAATGGCATCCAAGCCTTCTTTTAATGCCGCATCTTTTACTCGCTCCACCACGTCAAATTTTATTTCATCGGGACAGTCATAACGGGTTTCAACGGTGGATGGGTATATAGGGATGTCAATCATGATTTCCGAAAGTTTTTTATCGCTGTTAGAAATCATTCTACATAAGCGCCCTGCAGCATAGAAAGCATCGTCAAAGCCAAAATATTCGTCTGCAAAGAACATGTGTCCCGATACTTCGCCTGAAAATAGTGCCTTTTCATCTCTCATCTTTGCTTTTATCAAAGAGTGTCCGGCCGCCCACCAAATAGGTTTACCGCCTAATTTTTTTATAGTCTCCGGTAGAGCCATGGAGCTTTTGACTTCACAAATTCCAATACAACCTGGTTTTTTGGGTAGAATTTCCTTCCAAAAAAGTGCCATAAGTCTATCTCCCCAGATAATCTCCCCTTTATCATCAACAACCCCGATTCGGTCTGAATCTCCGTCAAATCCAACACCAAAGTCCGCTTTTTCTTTTATAACACAATTAATTAAGTCAACGAGATTTTCACGCTTTGTTGGGTCGGGATGATGATTGGGAAAATTTTCATCAGGTTCGCTATAAAGTTCAACCACGTTACATCCGATGCGTCGCAAGAATTCTGGAGCGTAAAGCCCACCAGTGCCATTGGCAGAATCGCATACGACTTTAGGTTTTCTCTCTCCCAAAGTTATCTTAGATACGAGCATATCTATATACTCTTCATTAATCGGGATATCTGTTACAGTTCCTGGAACTTTTGCGGCAACAATTTTGTCGTCGTTTATTATCCTGTGTATTTCCTGAATGTCATCTCCCCAAAGAGTTCCTTTTTCAAAGGCAATTTTAAGACCATTAAATTCTTTGGGATTATGGCTTCCTGTAACCATTATGCCGCCGTCAACTTCAAAATGATAAAGACTCCAGTAAAAAGTAGGAGAAGAACATACTCCTATATCGATAACCGAAACTCCCGCACGTCTCATGCCATTTGCAGCTGCTGTTTTTATTCGAGGCGAGGAGAGGCGAATGTCCATTCCTATCGTTGCTTTATCAATGCCACGGGAGAGCAGCCAAGTTCCGTATGCTTGTCCTATCTGAGTTACGTTCTCATCAGACAATTCACTCTGTGCAAGTCCTCGGATATCGTACTCTCTAAATATGTGTTTCGGCACATTTTGCATAATACTCTCTCCTTTTATGTAATCCAACCATAAATTCTTAACATTAAGATTATAATCCATCAATATATTTAAAGACAGTAAAGAAACACAGTAAGATAAGTGAGTTAAAACGTTAAATTCTATTTTGTGGATAATGTATCAAGGATACTATATAATGAAAATCATAAATTCAGTCCGATAAAATACTGACATCAAAGAACTAAATTCTAAAGAAAAAGAAGGGTGTAAAATGGAAAAAATCAAGCTTATGTTGAATGAAAATCCAAAACCAAAGGTTGACGAAAAAGAGCTCGGTTTTGGTAAGGTCTTTACAGACAATATGTTTGTAATGAATTACGACGTAAAAAAAGGTTGGCATGATCCTCGAATTATCCCATTCGGCCCATTCGAAATATCACCGGCTTCAATAGTTCTTCACTATGCCCCTGAAATTTTTGAGGGAATGAAAGCTTATCGCACAGAAGAGGGCAATGTACAGCTATTTCGTCCAATAGAAAACATTAAAAGAATGAATATTTCTGCAGAACGTATGTGTCTTCCTAAAATAGACGAAGATTTCTTTCTAAAGGCTCTTAAAACTCTTATCGAGATTGAACAGGACTGGGTCCCAAGCGCTCCCTATACATCTCTTTATATACGCCCATTTATGTTTGCAAATGATGCAATGCTTGGTGTACATACACCTCATGAATGTGTTTTTGCAATTATCCTTTCACCTGTGGGATCCTACTTTAAAGAGGGAATAAACCCTGTAAAAATGATGATAGAAAAAGACGACGTCAGGGCGTCAAAGGGTGGCACCGGATTTGCAAAATGTGGCGGAAATTATGCTGCTTCATTGCGTGCCGGGGAAAGGGCTGCATCAAAAGGATATGCACAGGTGCTTTGGCTTGACGCAGAAGAGAGAAAATATATTGAAGAGGGTGGCGGAATGAACGTAATGTTCAAAATAGCCGGCACCGTAGTGACCCCTGAACTTAATGGTTCAATCTTGCCGGGAATCACTAGAAAATCAATCTTAGAAATATTGAAATCATGGAACTATCCCTTGGAAGAGCGCAAGATTAGTGTAGATGAAGTGAGAGAAGCAGCCCAAAACGGGACCTTGGAAGAATGTTGGTGTTGTGGCACAGCTGCAGTAGTCTCTCCTATAGGCGAGCTTACCTTTGGCGAAGAGAACTTCGTTATTAATGATAATAAGACAGGCGAACTTACAATGAAGATATATAATGCTCTAACAGATATTCAGTGGGGTAAAGCTCCTGATACGTTTGGCTGGATAGAAACTCTAAAATAAAATATTTTTACAGATAAACTAAAAACAGCTCCGTAAGTTATTCTCTTCTGAGATTATCTTACGGAGCTGTTTTTAGCGATTGACTATTTTTTAAAAAATTAATATCCTTTCGGCAGTCTCTCCTTAATTTCTTTTGCCTCTCTCTCGTAAAGAGCCAGTTTAGCCCTGGCATCTTCAATCTGATTTTTTACCTGCTGAGGTGCGGTGCCACCAACAGTGTTGCGGCGTTCCATTGATTTTCTCGGTGTTAGCAAGGGCAGCAAATCTTCTTTCACTTCAGGTATTTTCGTTTGCCACTCCTGTATGCTTAGGGAAGTGAGAGGTTTTTTCATTTCAATGCAGTAACGTACAATATGCCCTACTTTCTCATGTGCATTTCTAAATGGAACTCCCTGTAGTACAAGGTACTCCGCGACATCAGTCGCAAGGATTAATCCATCTTCAAAGCCTCTATTGGCTGCTTTTTCATCTACTTCTACTTCTTTTATCAGATTAGGCAATACAGAGAAAATATCATTTAGACAGTCCAGAGTACTAAAAAGGGCTCTCTTGTCATCTTGTAAATCTCTATTGTATGTGAGGGGAGTTCCTTTTAGCATGGTAAGTATTTCAAAAAGTGCTCCGTAAAGCTGTCCCGATTTACCTCGAAGAATCTCCAAGACATCAGGATTCTTCTTTTGGGGCATTATGCTTGATCCAGTACAGAATGCATCGGGGAGCTTTATCCAACCAAATTCGGTAGTAAAATAAATAATTAAATCCTCTGCCATTCTGCTTACATGGCTTCCGAAAGTCGCTGCAAAATAAAGAACATCCATAAAATGATCGCGGTGAGCTACTGTGTCCATGCTATTTGCCGTCATTTTAGAAAAGCCAAGATCATCGCAGGTAAATTCTCTGTTAATAGGTAGAGTGCTTCCTGCCAGTGCACCACATCCCAAAGGCGACTCATCTACATTTTCATAAGCATCCAAAAGGCGCTTCGCATCGCGTAAAAAAGCTTGTGCATGTGCCATCCAAAAATGTCCCATTGAAATAGGCTGTGCCTGCTGTAAATGAGTATAACCCGGCACGACAATATCGACATGTTCTTCGGCTTTTTCAAAAAGGACATTTATAAGTTTATAAAGACCGTCCCAGATTGAGACAAGCTCTTTGCGAAGGTATAGGCGAACAGTCGTATTTACCTGATCGTTTCTGCTGCGTCCCATATGAAGTTTTGCTCCAACTGCACCGCACTTTTCAATAAGGCGGGATTCTATGTTCATATGTACGTCTTCGAGGGAAATTTTGGGAATGAAAACCCCCTCTTTAATCTCTTCAGCAATTTCAAGAAGATTCTCTTCTATAATTTTGCTCTCTTCAGCTGTAAGCAAGTTCTGATGTTCCAACATACGGACATGAGCAATACTGCCTCTTATATCAGCCAGAGCCATCCTCCAGTCTAAATTCAATGACTGAGTGAAGTTGACAACTGACTCGTTTGTATCCTGTGCAAAACGGCCTTTCCACATAGTAAAAACCTGCCTTTTATATATATAAATTTGCAAGATAAGAATAGCACAAGGGGCAAAAAATACAAAAGTTAGCCAAATTTAAATCCTCGCTTCATCTTCCCTTGTACGCAAATCGATAACCACTATTTCAGGAGGTGCAAAAAAACGAAAAGGAGGCCCTATATGCCCGACTCCATTACTTACATAAAGGAGTTCTCCCTTTTTAAATTTTTTGAAACCTTTGTTTATCCCCGATATTATATGTCGTGAAAAGGGAGAGGGGAAAAACTGTCCGCCATGCGTATGTCCCGATAGTTGGAGATCAAAATGCCCTTCTGTGCCGGATTCTATAATAGGTTTATGCCGCAACAGCAGCAGAAATTTATCTTTTTGTTTATGTTCAAGAGATAAGACTAATGTTTCAGAGCGGCTTAATCCCCAATTAGCTTTAACCGTGTGGTCTGTATCATTGACTCCAACGATTATTATTCCGCCGACTTCAATCGATTCGCTTTTCAAAACAGTTATCCCAACAGATTCCATAAGTGCAATAGCACTGTCACTATCCCTATAGTGTTCATGATTGCCAGTGACGGCATATATGCCAAAAGTTGTTTTTAATTCACAAAATAAACTTAAATCAACGTTTTGCTCTCTGCTAACTCCATCCAGCAGATCTCCTGTAACTACGACCATGTCAGCATTTAATTGATTTATTTTGGTTACAATTTTTTTAAGGAAAGACTCTCCTGACCAAAACCCTAAATGTAAATCTGTGATTTGAACAATTCTTAAGGGTGGTACTTCCGGTGAAAGTTTTTCACTATAAATTTTTAAATAGACTGTTTGAATCATATTGGCCTGTATAATTCCAAATACCAAAATGATTAAAGCTAAAACTAAAGCTGAAATAAAAATCTCAATAGGCAAAAACTTTACATTTATAAAAGAACACAGAGCATCAAGCAGCAAGAAAGTTAAGAATAAAATAAATAAATAGAGAATATAGAGCCCCGCAATTCTGTCAAAACAACAAAGCAGCTTTTCAAATTTTTCTCCAAAATTTCTCTTTGTAATAAGGGCAATTAATAAGAAAAAAAATCCCCAAACAATCCAAATCTTAGCTATAAGAGGGTTGGGGAAAGCGGATTTTATTTTACAGTAAAGGAAAATATGTAGACCAAATTTTAAAACAATGTCTATAATCCCAAATATATTTTGAAATAAAAACTTTTTCTTATAGGTATCGTTTGTCATGCAATCATCTCTAACATTTTTGTTATATTTGTGCCGAATAAAGTTTTCCGAAGGATTCGATTATTTTTTGCCAAAGAGGGCGTTTCTCCCACTCGTTTAAATCAAGCTCCTTGGAATCACTAAAGTCTCTTTCAAACTGTAATTCAAATTCTTCTGCCAGTTTACTGTCATGAATAAAAAGTTGAGCTTCGAAATTTATTTCAAGGCTACGAACGTCCATGTTGCAAGTACCGACCGAACAAAGGCTGTCGTCCATAAGCAGAGTTTTTGCATGCATAAAACCCTTTTCGTACAAATATATTCTTACTCCAGCACGAAGGAGAGGAGCAAAATTGTTTCTGCTTCCCCAAAAGACAAGAAAATGGTCTCTCTTATTGGGGACAATAATGCGCACGTCAACTCCTGACAGAGCAGCATTTGCCATTGCGGTCATAAGGCTAGAGCTGGGCACCAGATAGGGAGAGGTGATCCAAATTCGATTTTCTGCTTTTGTAATCATAGCGAAATATCCTTGTGAAATCGTGTGCCACGCATCACTCGCTCCGCTGGCTACAACCTGAAGGGGCAGGGCCGGCAAGTGTGAATAATCTCTTTTAGGTTCAATAATACCCACAATACGTAAAAATTCTTCATACATCTTTTGAGAATCTTCTTCTGTTCTAAAGCACCAATCATGCAGGAAGATTTTTTGAAGTTCATCTACGGCTTCGCCCTCCAGTTTCACATGAGTGTCTCTCCAATGTCCAAGAGGGCCTTTCCCCAGATACTCATCGCCTATATTCAGGCCGCCTGTGTAAGCCACCTCATTGTCAATTATTATAATTTTCCTATGATTTCGGAAGTTCATTTTTCTACGAAAACGTGCAAAGGAAACAGGGGTAAAGGAGTGGCACTCTATTCCAGCATTTATGAGTGTATCGACATACTGTTTTGTGAGACTCCAACTGCCTATGGCATCATACAAAACTTTCACTCTTACGCCACGTTTTGCGGCATCCAATAATATGTCCCTAATCTCAATTCCAAGCTCATCATCCTTGATAATGAAATATTCCATATTTATAAAGGATTTTGCCTTGCGAAGGGATTTTTTTATGGAACTAAAGGTTTCCTCTCCATCTATAAGAATTTCAACTTTGTTATAACGCAAAAGATCAGCTCCGCTACACGAGTGAAGAAGTCTTCCTATGGCATAACGCTTATCCGAGGTAAAGGGTGTCTGATCTATAGAGGGAGGAGTTGGGCGAAAGGCTTTTTTTCTCTTATAGCTCTCCGGATCAGGCCCCATCATAAAGTAGATGATTAGCCCAAAAACTGGTATGAATACTAGGACAAGCATCCAAAGTATTGTTCTGTCGGGGTTTTGTCCTTCCATAAAGATCATAAATGCGACGATAAGAGCATATATAAACATTATGTGCCAAGCATAGTGCCTCAAAAAATATGTGAAAGATTTAATAATAGCTGATATATGAGTGTGAAAAGAGAGTCCCTTCCCGGCAGAATAGATTACAGTCTCATTTAAAAACTTAATAATCGTAGGCAAAAAACCTATAAAAAACGCGGCAAAGAGTAAAATAATAATTAACTTCGTTTTCTTCCACATTTATTTTTTCCCTTTCCTGTCTCAATTTTTAGGTTATAAGGTTGAATGTATTATATATTAACATTATCTGTTCTGCTATAATTAACAATTATACTGTTTTATTCACAATCAACTTTTGCACTATACGAGTTCTCTTCTCAATATGTGGTTTTTTATAAGCGAATCAAAAATAAAAACCGAACAGACAAAACTTCTTGAGTTGCAATAGGGGTGGTTACATGAACAAGCATTTTAAATTTATGATATTTGTTTTTCTCTGTGCGAAGCTATTAGTTTCTTCGGCTTTTGCAGAAGTAACTTTTGCAGAGAGACAGATATTGAATGGTGCTAAAATAAACTCTATTCTCTCTTTTCAATCTCCTGAAAGATCCCCATCTTCTCCAAAAGACTTAGAGTCAACCCCTTCAAGAGTTTCCAGTCAGAGTAAATTGCTCTCTTCTCACAATAGAAGATGGGGCTTTCAACATAAAGACGGAATAGTCTTAGTTCTCTCCGGTGGTGGAACCAAGGGCCTCGCCCACATAGGAGTTTTTGAGGAATTGGAAAAAGCCGATATTCCCATTGCCGCCATTGTTGGTACAAGTATGGGGGGAATAATGGGAGGACTTTACGCTTCCGGATATAATGCGGCAGAGTTAAAAGAGCATTTAAATCAAGTCAACATAATGGAAATTATTTCAGACAGAAGCATTTCAGGAGCTGAAGACATTGGATACAACTCTGCTCCCACAAGTAAAACCAACTTAGTATTAATTCAGAAAGATGACAGGAGAAGTCGGGGCTTCATGGGAAAGCAAGGGCTTCTTCAGGCAAAAAATCTTTACACTTATCTCAGTGAAATGACGGCAAGAGTTTCTGTTGCTGATTTTGACGACCTTCCTATCCCATTCGCTGCCATCGCAACCAACCTTCAAAATGGAGATACAGTTGTGTTGCGCGAGGGAAACCTGGCTTCTGCACTACGAGCGACAATGTCTATTCCGGGTATTTTTGAACCCTGGGAGATAGATGAGACCTTGCTTGTAGACGGAGGGTTAAAGGCCAACCTTCCTGTTCTAATCGCAAAAGAAATGTTCCCTGACCACCCCGTGGTTGCTGTGAATCTCTCCCCGGAAGACATAAGCAGAGAGCGTGGGAGCATAAGGTCGGTGCTTGATGTTGCGGCTCAGTCTCTTGAAATTCTTATGGTTGAACAGATAAGGCGTAATGTTGCTGCAGCAGATCTTGTTATCTCTCCCAAAGTGAGTGACTTTGGAGTGCTTGATTCGGGAGGTTACGACAAAATAATAGAACGGGGAGTCGAGGCGACAAAGCCGCAAATAGAAGCAATTAAAAGACTTTTAAGCGAATGTGAAGATACCGATTCCTGCATCCCACATTTGGATCAAGAGCCTGGAAGAAATCTAAAGGTCTCTGCTCTGAGATTCGAAGGAGTTCCCAAAAACATCGCGAACGCACTCTATGCAAAATATGGCTCTTGGGTCGGAGAAAAACTCGACATGAAAAAATTGGCAGAAGCCATAAAGGAGCTTTCGAGAAGAGAAGACTTCTCTCTAGTTGAAGCTCGAACCAAACGAGTCAGCAGATCTGACGTGGAAATCGTAATATTTATAGAACGCCCGGCAAAATATGAAGTTGGTATAAATGGGTACGTTGGAAACATAAGCCGCGATGGTTGGTTCTCAATTGAAACTCAGATACGGGATATCCTAATGGATGGAGACGTAGGTTCTTTAGAATATAGATTAGGGAACAGATGGGGACTTCTTGGCCGTTATTTTACTCCTCCCACTTTTCAAGATACTCAGTTTGGGCTCGTTCTTTCGGCAAGAGAAGAGGGCTTTGAGACGAGAGATTTGGGTACACATGAATTTGAAAGATATTCTGCACGGCTCGCATGGTATAAAAACTTCGGTAGAAGAAATCGGTTCGGCATTGGATATGCAGTCTCCAGGATAAGTCAGGGAGATACTTTCTCCGGTCCATACCTATCGCTTAATATAAACACATTGGACGATCCGGTGCTGCCAACAAAAGGATGGTCTCTAACCTCTGACGTTTGGGCTCCTTTCAATGAAGTGGCAATGACACACAGCCTTTTCCAATATCATTTGCCCACATTCCAAGAGTGGAAGATGGTATTCCAGGGAGGATTAAAGACCGGCAATGCGGACAACATTGCCTATGCAGCCATTTTGGGTAATAGAGAGGAGCTATATAGTTTATCCAAACATCCCCTCGTAGGAGATCAGGCCTACTGGCTCCACATTGGTGCATCCAGAAACATGATGAGGTCATGGTGGGGTGGAGTAAATGTTGAACTTTTTGGCCGATATGGGCAAGTTCTGAAAGAGTGGAAAAACCATGATAGTTGGTGGGAAACCGGAATTGCACTTACTATGCCGACAAATAATTTCGCAGGGAGAGTTATAGTGGTTTATGACCAAGATGGAGAATTTACCTTTGGCTATTCATTTGGAATTCCACGCTGGTGGAGCGGTCCTATACCGTAGAAATTATATAAAATATTTTAAATCAAGCACACAACGGAACAAAGTTGTGTGCTTTTCTTTACATCTGAAAACTTTTGGTACGGGAGTTTTGAAAAAATGGAAAGCACAAGAGTTGTAATTTCGGAAAAAGACCTGTTACTTCAGAAATTATATGCAGATCTTGTTAAAGGGGAAGATGGATTTTCTCTTGTAAAAATCGTAACTGGTGTTAATCAGTTGCGTGCTGAACTCTCTGATGGATTAGTGGATATAGTAATTCTAAATTTTTATCAAAATAATTTCAATTCACTAGAAACCCTTGACGCCCTTTTAAGAGATTATCCTAAAGTTGATTACATCCTTATATTAGACCGTAAAAATTCTGAGCTTGAAAGAGCTCTCCTCAGACGTAATATTTTTAAATATTTTGTAAGTCCCTTTCGCTTTGAAACCTTAAAACAGACTTTAAACGACTATCAACAGTACCGACTCCATCTCACGGGAATGAGTGAAGACGGTTCGATTTTGAACGATACTATACCGGGAAGTCACAGGTATTGGACAAACAATAAGCGTAAGGTCGGCCCTGGGCTAAGCCCAGAACGTTTGGACGACATAGAAGAACATCTTAGAAAGCATTTCGATACATACTCTTCCCGTGAGATAGGTTCGAGTTTAGGATTCTCTTCCGCCACTGCCAGACGACACTTGGAGTTTCTCGTTGCAATTGGGAGAATTGAAGTGAAGTACGCGTATAAACGAATCGGACGTCCTGAAAAGCGCTATAGCATACTGTTAATATAGCAATTAAAGGCTGCCGAAGTGGGATATTACAAATGCCGCCAATATTGCTCCCACCAAGACTGTTAATGTAGATCGCCC